>NZ_JBQCWZ010000094.1:0-3214 GCF_051956895.1 Neisseria sp. P0021.S006 | reverse complement strand
GTCTACGCGGGCGAATTGGGTCAGTTTCTGTACTTCGTCCACGCCTTTGACCAGCTCGCAAACGGTACTGTTGCAGCGTTCGGTAACCAATTCGCGCCAAGTGGGAACGTATTTGCCGATGTCGGACAAAATCGTAGCGGCCACGGCATCGGGCAATAAGTCGAGTTCGCTGACGATTTGCATCGAGCCGAGAAAATGTTCCATTAAAGGCTCGCCGTAAGTCGTTAGGGCATCGGCAGGATAATGTTCTTTAGACAGGTCAAAGGCCGTCTGAATTAGGTTTTTATCGGGATCAGGCAGCGCGGCAACATAGCCGTCGAACCATGCGAGGAGGCCTTCCAGCGTTGCACTCGATGTTTGGGGCGTTTGGCGAATAGTGGTCATGGCGTGCGTTTTTTTCTTTTTGATAAAAACGTTGCCATTGTAACAGTTTCTTGCCGACAGCCCTAGATTTGTATGCGAATGCGGCACTATGTTTCAGGAAGCCTTGTTTCAGACGGCCTGGGCTACCCAACTTGCAATAACATATAAACATCAAAATAAAACAAACAATTAGCGTGTAAATGTGCTTGCAGTGAAAAATATTGGGAATAATATTTATGCAAGTAATAATTTTTATCAAGAAGGAGATGAGTGTGAAATTTTTAGCTGCTTTGTTGTGGCCGGCCATGTTGCTGCCCATTTTGTCTCATGCCGATAGCGGCATTCAGACGGTCTCTGTTTCTCAAGCATATGCGGATGACGCAACGGGCTGCGGGCAGCTTTATCCTGTAGAGAGCTTCGAGAATTTGTTCAGACAGATGGCCGGCACGCTGCATAGTGCCTGTTTGCTTGATATGCCGCCTGAAGATTTAGCGAAAAAGTGGCAGGTTCCCGTGTACCGGCGCTATCTGCGGCTTTCCGGCCGTTTGCGGCCTGACGGAGAAAAACAGGCGGTACTCAGATGGAAAGACAAGGCAGAGCGGCAGAAATGGCTCAAACACAGGCGGCGTAAGCTAAAACGGCCGACCGACGGCTTTACGGTAGTGCATCAGACCAACTACGACGGCAGTACTTTTTTAGAAATCGAAGCAACGCCTGATTATATAAAACGATACCGTTCATTGTTTCCTGACGACCGTTATCCTGATGATTTGCCGAAACCCTATGTTTCATCTCATATCCTAAGCCCGGTCAGCGTATGCTTTAACAATGGAACAGAACAAGTTTTTCCTAGGTATACGGTAGTAAAACAAGTAGCAGTAGATGAAAACAACCATTTGATCGGGAGTGATAGACATTTGGTTATAAGGGAGGAGAAAGGTGCAGGAATATTATTTCAGCATCCAACAGACAAATGCATTAATGATATTTCCAGCATCTTTCTTATCAGATAGTCGATAGTATTTAATTTTAAAGGTATATGGTATGGCTACAACAGCACAAATCCGGCAGCATTTTTTAAAATTAGGGATGCCTGTTTCGGAAGTTAATCAGATTATTCGGGATTCAATTTTACTGGGGCAAACCCATAACTTTATCAATCAATGGGGGTTAGGGAGTATTCAAGCAATACACTAAATATTCCGGCATATTTTTCCAAAGCAAACTAATTGGCAGTAAAGAAAATAGAAGTATTGTATTCAGTACGGCAGACAAAAGATATCTGACTGCTTCTGATTGGGCTCATGAGTTAGGACATGGTTTGTCGAAAACCATTTCCAAGCTTGATCTTGATATTGATGGAAATCGCAATATAACAGCGAATGAATATGCACGAAGATTTGTTTATGAAGAAGGAAAAGCCGAATACAACCGTTTTCAGTTTGATTTGCGGAACAACCCAAAAGAAACCAAATACGGCTCAAATACAGAAGCAATCAAGGCAATGAACCAGCAACAGGCTGTTGATTATTTTGCCCATAAGATGAAAACCCAAAACCCCAGCGGGCAGCCCGGTGATACTTATTGGACGCTGGCAAAATCTAACTTCTTTGAGAAAACCAATCCAAGCCTGCTAACCGGTAAAACTCCGGCCGAAAAACAAAAAATCCTGCAGGCCGGAATGGATGAGGCGGCACACAGCCATCCAAACAGGTTGTTTGGTGTAGGTGATGAACGGATACGCTTTCAGAAAACCGATCCAAATATGCCGCTTAGTCTGATGCCGATGATGGCACGTGGAAATCCTACGCTGATGGTGGTATTTGTACCTGCCAACAGCCGTTTGGCAGACGGTACGGTAACGACGATAGAAGTATCAGAAAGGATGTCATGATGTTGGGCGCAGTCATCGGCGATATTGCCGGATCACGATTTGAGTTTGACAACTACCGTCACACCGATTTTGACATTTTCAGCCCCGACAGCGACTTTACAGATGACACGATTTGCACTGTTGCCATCGCCGATTGGGTTTTACAAGGCTGCAACGATAATTTGGCCTCTATTTTACAAGGCTGGTGTAGGGCATATCCCTGCGCTAAAGGCGCATATGGCGGCCGCTTCTCACAATGGATAGAATGGAAAGATCCAGAACCTTATAATAGCTGGGGCAACGGCTCGGCCATGCGTGTTTCTGCCGTTGGTTGGACATTTGCCACATTGGAAGAAACCCTGCATTTTGCCGAACAATCCGCTATCGTAACGCACAACCACCCGGAAGGCATTAAAGGTGCGCAAGCCGTAGCCGCCGCCATCTTTTGGGCGCGTACTGGTATAAGCAAAGCGCAAATTAAAGAAAACATTACACGACAATTCGGCTACGACTTGAGCCAAAGTTGCGACCAAATCCGCCCGCATTATCATTTCAACGAAAGCTGTCAGGAAACCGTGCCTCAAGCGATTACTGCCTTTCTTGAAAGCGATGATTTTGAACACGCCATCCGACTGGCAGTTTCCCTTGGCGGAGACAGCGATACCTTGGCGGCCATTACCGGCAGTATTGCCGAAGCCTGCTACGGTATCCCTACGTCTATGCGCGAACACGCTTTAGCCATATTGCCACGCCATATTGCTGAAACCCTGCTGACTTTTGAATCCCAATATCAGGCCGTCTGAAACTGCCTGCAAAAAGGAATGAATGATGAAATACCTCGCCCTACTCCCTATCGCCTTCATGCTGGGCACGCCTGCCATTGCTGAAACCATCAATCCTTATCAGGAAAAAGGTTGCGCTTATGATGGCGATGTCGGCAAAGACGGCAAACCGTCCGGTAAAGGTACATGGAAATGC
>NZ_JBQCWZ010000093.1:0-3242 GCF_051956895.1 Neisseria sp. P0021.S006 | reverse complement strand
GTATAGAATGAGTGCGGTCAGCCCCCAGATGTCGTAGTGTTGGAAAGGCAGGGCGGGGAGGGCGAGGGTTTGATTGTTGTGATGAAGTTGACGGAATGTATAGTTTTGCAGGTTTAAGGCACAATCCAAAGGCAGATAAAAAATTTCTGCTACTTCGTCGGGGTTGGCTTTGGGGTTGACGGGCTGGACGCAAATTGCCGGAACAGGTGTAACACGGTAGCCGGAAGGCGTGTCATAAAAGGGTAGCGGCGCAAAAGTTTGCCATGCAGTAATCGGAATGGCGGTTTCTTCATAAGCTTCTCTTAACGCCGTTGCCGTTAGGCTGTCGTCTTGGACATCTTTGCGGCCGCCGGCAAAGGCGATTTGCCCGGTGTGCTGCCTTAAGGTCTCGGCTCTTTTGGTCAGTAAGATTTGCCACGTTCCTTCATGCAAGACAATACCGACCAAAACGGCTGCTTCTTTGACCGTGTGGGCGGTAAATAATTGATTGCGCTCTGCTTGCATACGGCTGCTGAAGTGTGAAGCTTGAGTGAGGAAATGGATAAGGTGGTCGGTATTCATTTTTGGCGCCGATCGTTTTATGCAGATGAGGATTACACAAGGTTTACGGTTACCGTGTCAACAAAATAGAGTGCGTGTGTTACAGTTATGCCTGAATGATAAATAAAGCTTTGCGTCTGTTTTGCAGATGCTTAGGCCGTCTGAAAATGCCGGCAGGTTCTCAAAAAGGATAGTTATGTTGTTTTCCCCATCCCGTATTCGAGTAGCAGCTGCGGCTGTCATGATGTTGTTTGCTACACAAACTTTTGCCGCGCCCGGCGATTCAAATGCAGTTTTTGAATCAGCTAAGATTATTAAAAAGAAAAGCCGTGCCGACCGTTTTTCTCCCGAAGAGCGCGAGCAGGAGCGGATACGTCTGTTGGGTATACAAAACCGCACCTCGCAGGTTTTCACTTTGTTAAATTCAGAACTGGCTTTACAAAAGGGCGATGCGGCTTCTGCACTGTTTACGTATATTTTGACGTTGCATCGCACCAAATCTCCCGAAGTAGCCGAGCGCGCTTTGGAGATGGCGGTTTCTTTAAACGCATTTGAACAGGCTGAAGCCATTTACCAAAAATGGCGTGAAATCGAGCCGGAGCCTGGTGAAACACAAAAGCGCATGACTTGGTTGCGCAATTTGCTGCTGGGTAAAGCCGATAAGAATTTGAGCGGATTGGACAAGGTGATTGCCGGCGGTAGTGAAGACGAGCAAAAGCGCGTGTTCCTGCTTTTGGCACAAACCGCAGCCCAACAGCCGAATCTGACCAGCGATGCGGTCAAACAAGTGCATAAAACGGCCTTGAATTATAAAGACTTCCCTGAAGCAGCGATTGCGGATGCAATTTTTAGTGCAAAAGACGGTCAAAAGAAACATGCCATTGCGGCATTGCAGCGATTGGCCAAGTTGGACAACGAAATTCTGCCGCCGACTTTTGTTACCCTGCGGCTGATGGCGCAACGGCATCCTGATATTTTGGACGGCTTCTTCAAAGATACAGACACCAAAACCTTATCTCCGATTTGGCAGGAATTGGATATCGCCAATTTGATCGCCCATGGCCAAAATGATAAGGCATTCAAGCGTTTGCAGACTTTATTAGAGGAAAATCCAAACCCTGATTTGTATATTCAGGCCGCCTTATTGTCAGCCAGCAAGACGGAAAATATTTCTGCGGTAAACAGTTATCTGGAAAAGGCTTATAAAGCCGGTACGGAAGAGCAGCGCAGCCGTGCGGCATTGATTGGCGCGGTGTCTTACAATGATGCCGAGGATTTTGCCAAAGCCAAACAATGGCTGGCCAAGGTCACGGCTACGGCTTATGCGTTTGATAAAACCATTTTGGCTGCTTCCATCGAAGCCAAACAGGGCAACCATAAAGAGGCTTGGGCATTGGTACAACGCGCACAAAAAATGCCCGAGCGAAGAGGACGTTATTTTGAAGCCAGTGATTTGCTGAATACGGCTTTGTTCGTATTGTCTAAAAATACCAATCTGCAAGAATCATTGAACGCTTTGAACAGCTTGGTAAATTCCACCGAAAAATCCTTGAAAACCCAAGCTTCTCCAGAGTTGCTTGCCAATGTGCTGTATCAGCGTTCGATGGTGTATGAGAAGCTGAATCAGCCAGGAAAGGCGATTGCCGATTTGCGCCGAGTTGTTGAGTTGTATCCGGACAATCCGCACGGTTGGAATGCTTTGGGCTATACCTTGTTGTCCAGCGGCAAGGATTTGGAAGAAGCGTTTAAAATGGTTCAGACGGCCTATCAAATGGAGCCAGAAAGCGCAGCCATTAATGACAGTGTAGGCTGGGCATATTATCTTAAAGGCGATGCCCAAATGGCTTGGCCGTATATCCAATATGCCTATGAAAAAGAACCTGAAGCCGAAGTCGCCGCACATTTGGGTGAAGTCCTATGGACGCTTGGCGACCAAGACAAGGCCAAAGAAATCTGGAATGACGGTTTGAAACGCGGAAGCAATCTCCGAGTATTAAAAGAGACAATGTCTAAATTCGGTATAACGTCCAGTAAACCGCATACTCAAAAACACAAATAAAATCAAAAGGCCGTCTGAAAAGTGTTTGATTTCAGACGGCCTATGAAGGAATGTCCATGAATTTAAAACAATTATCATCGGTTGCAGCCTTATTGCTTTTAGCTGCCTGTGCGCAGCCAAACTTACCTCAGCAAAACAGTTGGCAAGCGGCCGAGCAGGTACAGGATTTTAGCGCAGACGGTCGCTTGGCTGTCAAAATGGAAGGCAAAGGCTCTTATGCTAATTTCGATTGGACTTATCAAAACGCGGTTCAAACCATTGATGTGAATACACCGTTGGGCAATACCGTAGGTCAGCTGTGTCAAGACAGTGAAGGCGTATTGGCAGTAGACAGTAAGGGTAAGGTTTATCAGGCGGAGACGGCTGAGGAATTGAGCAGACAGCTTTTAGGCTTTGCTTTGCCGGTTCAATATCTGCATATTTGGGCTGATGGTAAACGCGTTGCCAATGCGCCATACAAAATCCTGCCTGATGGCCGTCTGGAGCAGTTTGACTGGACAATATCGCGTACTTTAAATAGTTCAGGACAGCCCAAAACGCTTCAACTTGAGAATGCCAAGTTTAATATCCGCTTGGTGTTCGACACGGTAAACCACTCTTTGGATAAGAATGGACAAACCCGATGCGCAGCACGCAAATAGAG
>NZ_JBQCWZ010000092.1:0-3290 GCF_051956895.1 Neisseria sp. P0021.S006 | reverse complement strand
AAATGGCGGCTGACACCATAAATACGCCGTTGATGATGTTGTTGGCGGCGACGGCGTGGGCGCGGAAGGTTTCGCTGCTGGCGGTTTGCAACCAAGTGTAGAGCGGTACGGAGAAAAAGCCTCCGAAAAAGCCGATGGCCGACATCACGAGCATAATCGGATACGCTTTAGCTTGCGATAAAAACCAAATAATGCCGTTTAATTCGGTAAAGCGTTGGCCTTGGGTCAGCCACACCAGCAATAATCCACAGACCGTTAGCCCCAGAGTGCCGATGGTAACCAAGCCCAAAATCAGGCGCTCGTGGCTGAGTTTGGCGCATAATACCGAGCCGATGGCGATACCGATGGAGAACAGCGCCAACATCAGGTTGAACACATTATCGTTGCCGCCCAAATGGATTTGCGTGAACGTCGGCAGTTGGGTGGTATAAACCGAGCCGACAAACCAAAACCATGAAATACCGATGATGGAAGTGAATACGGGTCGGTCGGCCGCCGCTTCACGAATCAGTGAATTCGTGCCTTTGATGATGTTCCATTCGATTTTTGTGTCCGGCATTTTAGCGGGTACAGACGGCATAAACAGGCTGGTCATCGTGCCGCCGATAGCGACCAATAACACCAAACCGCCAACAATATACGGCGGAACGCCTGCGACTGCGGTGCCCAAAATCTGGCCGAGCAAAATGGCGATAAACGTACCTGATTCAATCAGACTGTTGCCCATAATCAGCTCTTTGTCGTTGAGGTAATCGGGCAAAATGGCGTATTTCAGCGGGCCGAACAAAGTCGATTGCGTACCCATGCAAAACAGGCAGATTAAAAGCAAAGGCGCGGATTGAATATAGAAGCCATATGCCGCTACTGCCATGATGATGATTTCCAACAGCTTGATCCAACGCGCCAAAACGGCTTTGTCGAATTTGTTGCTCAGCTGCCCTGACAGCGCGGAAAACAGGAAATAGGGCAGGATAAACAGCATCGCGCCCAAGTTCAGCATTTGGCTGGACGGCAGAAAGTCGTTTTTGCCCAAACCGTAAAAACTGATCATCACGAATAATGCGGTTTTAAACACATTATCGTTAAACGCGCCTAAAAACTGCGTCCCAAAGAGCGGCGCAAAACGGCGGGTCGTGTGGAAATTCAGATTGTCTTTTTTAAGGCTCATTATTTGGATTCTTTGTCTTCGTCTTTTTCGATCAGTTTTTCAGTGGAGTCGTCGTCCATCAAAATGCGGTGCGCAGGTCCTTCAAGGTCGTCAAACTGTCCGTTTTTACCCGACCACCAGAAAAACCAACCGATGATAAAGGCCAAAATGATGCTGATGGGGACAAGGATAAACATACTTTCCATTACATCGCTCCGGTCAAATCGCTCAGGATAAAGGTTTTGCCGCTGACTGTCAGGTATTCGTTGCGCAACGCACCGATATTTTTATCGTCAAAAAACAATTCGATACGGTCTTTAACCACGCGCCAGTATTGAGGGATATCGGTTTGCTCGAAAGGCGACAATACCGCTGCTTCGGTTGCATCTTCGCTTTGCAGTTTGACTACAAAGCGTCCGCTTTGCGGCGGATTTTGCGATTCATCGTCTGCTAACATAATAAAAAATCCGGCATGTTCGCCGTCTTGAGTGTGGATACTGAAATAATGCATATCGGGAAATCTTCAAAACCGCCGTCATTTTTTCAGACGGCCTAAAATAAAATTCCGTCCATTTTACATCAAATATTAAGTCAAGCAGCCGATTACATTTTTTGTTAGAATACGGCGTTTACTTTGTTAATCTGTTCAGACCGCTACCCACTACGTCCCACAAGGGGTGCAACATAGCCGGAGCAGCAGTAAGGTCCCGACAAAAATGCCGTCTGAAACCTCAAGGAGCATAAAATGACACAAAAATTAATCTTGGTTTTGAACTGCGGCAGCTCTTCCCTCAAAGGTGCCGTATTGGATAACGACAGCGGCGAAGTATTACTGAGCTGCCTGGCAGAAAAACTCAATCTGCCTGATGCCTACATCACCTTCAAATTCAACGGCGAAAAACATAAAGTTGAATTGGCCGCCAAGCCAGACCATACCGGCGCGGTAGAAGCACTGATGGACGAGCTCAAAGCCCACGGCCTCGACACCCGTATCGGTGCGATCGGCCACCGCGTGGTAAGCGGCGGCGAATTGTACAGCGAATCCATTTTGGTTACCGACGAAGTTATCGACGGTATCGAAAAATGTATTCCACTTGCTCCTCTGCACAACCCGGCACACCTTTTGGGCCTGCGCGCTGCACAAACCATTTTCAAAGGCCTGCCGAACGTTGTCGTATTCGACACTGCATTCCATCAAACCATGCCTGAACATGCTTACAAATACGCTGTTCCACATGAATTGTACGAAAAATACGGCTTGCGCCGTTACGGTGCACACGGTACCAGCTACCGCTTCGTTTCTGACGAAACTGCACGCTTCCTCGGCAAAGACAAAAAAGATTTGCGCATGGTTATTGCCCACTTGGGTAACGGCGCATCTATTGCGGCAGTTGCCAACGGCGAATGTAAAGATACCAGCATGGGCCTGACTCCGCTGGAAGGTTTGGTAATGGGTACACGCAGCGGCGATATCGACCCTTCAGTTTTCAGTTTCTTGGCTGAAAACGCCAACATGACCATTTCCCAAATTACCGAAATGCTGAACAAAAAATCCGGCCTGCTCGGTATCTCCGGTTTGTCCAACGACTGCCGTACCATTGAAGAAGAAGCTGCCAAAGGTCATCCGGGCGCCAAACTGGCTCTGGAAATGTTCATCTACCGCTTGGCTAAATACATCGGCAGCATGACAGTAGCGGCAGGCGGTTTGGACGCATTGGTCTTCACCGGCGGTATCGGTGAAAACTCCGACATCATCCGCGAACGCGTATTGGGCTACTTGGGCTTCCTCGGTCTGTACATCGACCAAGAAGCTAACCTGAAAGCCCGCTTCGGTAATGCTGGTGTGATTACCACTGCCGACAGCAAAGCTGTTGCCGTTGTGATTCCTACTAACGAAGAATTGATGATTGCACACGATACAGCCCGTCTGAGCGGCCTGTAATCTCCGTCATTATTGAAAACCTGCCCGCAAGGGTAGGTTTTTTGTTGTGTATAGATGAAAAAAATTTTGAGAATATATTGAAAAAAGCCGGCAAACATTGCGTTTACCGGCTTTTTAATCAGTGTAATATTAAGAACGCTGATAGATAGGTTTAGAACTTATAACTGATGGTAAACAGCAAAGTCCTGCCTCGTGCGTAGT
>NZ_JBQCWZ010000091.1:0-3419 GCF_051956895.1 Neisseria sp. P0021.S006 | reverse complement strand
GAGGTTCATCATGAATAACACATCAGTGTGGAAAAATTTCAAATCCACCATTGCGGCCCCGATTGACCCTTGGCTGTTTTTTGCCATGCTCGCCATCTACATCATGAGCCTGTTCCTGCTCTATTCTGCAGACGGGCAAGAGTTCGGCCAATTGGAAAACAAAACCATCCATACCGTTTTGGGCTTTGTCCTTTTATGGATTATCGCCGTATTCAAGCCGCAAATGGCTGCCAAAGTTGCCCTACCTGTTTACATTGTCGGCGTATTACTGCTGATTGGCGTCGAAGTTGCCGGCGTTACCGTCAACGGTTCGACACGTTGGCTGAGCCTCGGCTTTACCCGTATCCAACCTTCCGAAATCATGAAAATCGGTATTCCCATGACTGTCGCGTGGTATTTCCAACGCTATGAAGGCCGTCTGAAATGGGTACATTATATTGTTGCCCTCGTTCTGATTCTTGTTCCTGTTGCCCTGATATTGAAGCAGCCAGATCTGGGTACGGCAGCACTGATTATGGCTTCGGGTATTTTTGTCATCTTCTTTGCCGGATTGCCTTGGAAGGCTATTTTTTCCGCCATTATTGCCTTTGTGGCCGCTTTGCCGCTCTTGTGGAATTACGGCATGCACGACTACCAGAAAACCCGCGTCCTCACTCTGCTCGACCCAACCAAAGACCCGTTAGGCGCAGGCTACCACATCATCCAATCCATGATTGCCATCGGCTCGGGCGGCGTATGGGGTAAAGGCTGGCTCAACGGTACGCAAACCCATTTAGACTATATTCCCGAATCAACGACTGACTTTATTCTCGCAGTATTCGGCGAAGAATTCGGCCTGATTGGCAATATCCTTTTACTGCTGGTTTACCTCATCATTCTGGCACGCGGATTGTGGATTGCCGCACAAGCGCAATCCCTTTACAGTCGTACTTTGGCAGGCGCGTTGACCATGACTTTTTTCTGCTACGCCTTTGTAAACATGGGCATGGTCAGCGGTATTTTGCCCGTCGTAGGTGTCCCCCTCCCCTTGGTCAGCTACGGCGGTACGGCTACACTTTCCATCATGGTGGTGCTCGCCCTGCTGATGGGTATTGCCAACGAACACAAAAACCTCCGCCGCCGTAATGCGGATAACGATGACCTAACTGAAAGCGAGGAATAATATGGAACTGGGTGTAGAAATCGGCAAGCTGCTTGTGGCATTTCTCGTGCTGATTAATCCTTTCAGCGCGCTCTCAATCTATCTTGATCTGACACAAAACCACAGCACCAAAGAAAAGCGCAGAATCGCGCGTACTGCCGCATTGGCCGTTTTCATCGTAATCATCGTCTTTGCACTGAGTGGCGGTATCTTGTTGAAAGTACTTGGTATCAGCGTGGGCTCTTTCCAAGTCGGCGGCGGTATTCTGGTTTTGCTGATTGCCATCTCCTTAATGAACGGCAACAATAATCCTGCCAAGCCCAAAATCGACCCCAATTCAGAAGAGCATCACCATGAGCAACAAATCCGCCGCAATGAAAAAGCCATTGCCGTCGTACCCATTGCCATTCCGATTACCATCGGTCCCGGCGGTATTTCTACCGTCATCATTTACTCCTCTGCCGCCAAAAATTACAGCGATATTGCCCTAATTATCATCTCCGGCTTTTTGGTCAGCCTGATTTGCTATTTCATTCTGGTCGTGGCCGGACGCATCAGCAAACGCTTGGGCACTACCGGCCTGACCATCCTCAACCGCATCATGGGCATGATGCTTGCCGCCATTTCCGTAGAGATTATTGTTGCCGGCTTAAAATCCATTTTCCCCCAACTGGTCGCTTGAAGTACAATCATCACAATAAAAGGCCGTCTGAAACATTTTCAGACGGCCTCATAAAAACATAAAAACAAAGGAGTCAACCATGTTTCACAGCACCCACGTTTTCACCGGAGAAACCATTTACCGCAGACCGGCGCAAAGCTATACCGAGTTCACCGACGAATTAAACCGCCTCCAAACCCTTCAGCAAACCTTCGCACAATCAAGCATTATCGAGCGCACTGCCCTCTTACAACAATTTGCCGACAGCCTTACCCAAAACCAAGAACGCCTTGCTGAAATGGTCTGCGAAGAAGTCGGACGCTGCCTGCACGAATGCCGTGCCGAAATCAGCAAATCCATCGAGCTTATCCGCTATTACGTCCGCCTTACCCCCGAACTGCTTGCCCATAAAACCATCGCCACTCAAGCCAGCCTCAGCCAAGTCCGCTTCGAGCCTTTGGGCGTTGTTTTGGCAGTCATGCCGTGGAACTACCCTGTTTGGCAGATTTTACGATTTGCCATCCCTGCCCTCTGTGCCGGCAATGCCTGCGCGGTCAAACCTGCGCCCAGTGTCGCCCGCGTCAGCGAAACACTCTTCAACCTCGTCCCCAAAGGTTTGCCGCTTATCGGCGCATGGTTAAACCATGAAGACACGCTTAAAGCCATTGAAGATACCGATGCCATGGCATTTACCGGTTCGACCCATACCGGTCGCTTGCTGGCCGCCCATGCGGGCAGACATCTGAAAAAAACCGTCCTTGAACTGGGCGGCAGCAATCCGTTTATTATCCTGCCTGATGCCGATCTGCAACGTGCAGTCATCGATGCCTGCTATTCGCGCTTTCGCGATGCCGGACAATCCTGCAATGCCGCCAAGCGCATCGTTGTTACCCAAGATATTGCCGAACAATTTATCCCGCTCTTCCTTGCCGAATGCGCCAAACTGCAAACCGGCAATCCCAAAGACCCGAACACTACCCTTGCCCCGCTTCACCGCGAAGACCTGCGTCAAACCGTACACGAGCAGGTTCAAGATGCGGTTGCACATGGCGCGCAGTGCTTGAGCGGCGGTTATATCCCTGAGGGAGAAAGCTGGTTTTACCCTGCCACGGTATTGGATCAAATCAACCCGAACTGCCGCGTTTGGCACGAAGAAGTCTTCGGCCCAGTTGCCATGATTTTACGCGCCAACAATCCGGATCACGCCGTCGCACTTGCCAACGACACACCTTTCGGCCTCGGCGCCTGTATCTACACAGCCGACACGGCAAATGCATGGCAATACGCCGAAAAAATTCAAGCAGGCTCTGTCTTTATCAACCGCCACACCAGCAGCGATCTGCGCCTACCTTTTGGTGGCGTCAAAGCTTCAGGTTATGGACGCGAGCTATCAGAATTCGGGCTGTACGAATTCGTCAACGTCAAAACCTATTGGCAAAAATAAACTGTTGCATTAACTCAGGCCGTCTGAAAACCCGATTTCAGACGGCCTGAGACCTTTGCAAAATTCCCCAAAATCCCCTAAATTCCTACTAAGACATTTAGGGGATTTTCCATGACCACCTTCTTTCAGCAAACCGTCCAAGCCATGATCGTCAAACACATCGACCGCTTCCC
>NZ_JBQCWZ010000090.1:0-3474 GCF_051956895.1 Neisseria sp. P0021.S006 | reverse complement strand
ATATAAAAGAGTATTTTAACCTATTATATTAAGTTCTTAACAAAGAGAAACTATGTCTGCTTTTACTCCCAAACCCAAAATAATCATTCTCAGCCTTGCCAGCGCGTTCAGTACATTAACCGTTGCCAATACCATCGAAACCTCAGCTCGACCAGAACAATACCAGGAATTGGATACCGTTGTTGTCAGTGGCAAACGTACCAACGACCAAAAAGGCGCGGACGACGTGTATTACAAAAACGTCTCCAACGCCTATGTCGGCAAAGAATACCTCGAACGCTACCGCGTCCAATCCGCCGGCGACGTGCTCAAAGGCCTAAACGGCGTGTACAACATGAACACCCGCACCGCCGGCGGCGCGATTACGCCCAACATACGCGGCATCACCGGCAAAGGCCGTATCCCCGTAACGCTGGACGGTACGGAGCAGACGGTCGATGTCTGGCTCAACAACTACGGCGTGGGCGACCGCAACTACCTCGACCCCGCCCTGTTCCGCAGCATCGCGGTGGAAAAAAGCCCGGCCCTCACGCGCGGCGTGAAATCGGGCGTCGGCGGCGCGATGTCTATCCGCACCATCGAACCTTCCGACATCATCCCCGAAGGGAGAAACTGGGGAATCGAAGTCAAAACCGAGTTTTCCGGCAACACCGTGGCGCAGAAAAACGACCTGCGCCAATTCTTAGGCCGCGACTACCGCACTCTCTCGCCCATAGGCGCGACGGCGGACGGGGTATCGGGTATGCCCGATGTATTGACCGGCTATACCGGCAAACCTTCCCCCACCGCCCTGTTGTTGGACGAAGGCATCGCGGGTACCAAGTATGCGGGCGGCAAAAGCCACACCAACTTCAAAGACGACAGGCAGCTGATGTTGTCCGCCGCCTTCAAAACCGACATTACAGACGGCCTTGCCGCATACAGCCACCGCCAAAAAGGCAACTACTACGCGGGCAAACGCGGTTATCAGAGCTACCTCAACAACCCCATTTACGGTGCAGATGCCTGTTACGACCAGTATCCCGACAAATCGCCACGGGAAAAAGACATACTCTGCAAATCTTCCGCCAGCCTGGTGCCGAATATGGCCGTCCTGTTCAGGCCGGGCGAAGAAATCATGAACAGCCACACCGACACCAAAACCCTGCTGCTGAAAAACAACTGGTATCTGCCGGGCAACCAAAAAATCAGCCTGCAATATATGGACAACAAAATCGGCTTCGGCGAAATCAACCCCCTGATAACGGCATGGATACTCGGTTTCGCCGAACAATCCCTAGACGAACCTGCGCAGCAGGCACCGGGCATAGGGACGAAAATCGACAGCAAAACCTACAAAATCGGCTACGAATGGAAGCCGCAAAACAACAAATGGATAGATTTTCAGGCCGATATGTGGCGGGTGAAGACCGACAGCAACCGCCATCAGAGCGGCGGCCCCGTCGTCGGCGTCATTACGCCCGACTATGAGTACGACCTTTGGTATTGGTGCAACATACGCAAACAGCCCTCACCTAACCTGCGGGGGGAAAGCTGCGAAAGCGCGATGACGTCGAACACCTACGGTTCGGCGCGAACCCATGAAGAAGTGCTGCGCATGATAGAAGACACGCCCGACAAAATCGCCCGCAAGCTGGCAGAATACGATGAAAACAACCGTGCGATTACTGACCGCTGGATGGGGCATACGGGCGGCTACTACGCCATCACGCCCGCCGATAAAAATGTGATGACCGACCAGACCAACCATCTGGGCAGGCTGATGAACCTGGCCGAACTGAAGCAAAAGCTGAATCAGGAACGCTACTACATCGAACATCCCGACCGTATCATCGTTCCCGGTGCGCGGCAGCGTACCGACGTCGTCCGCAACGGCTTCAACCTCAGCAACCGCTTCCGCCTTTCCGACAAACTCAGCCTCACCCTCGCCGCCGACTACCAGCGCGAAACACTGGAAGAACGCACCGATACCGCCGACAGCAATGATTTGATGAATACTTTCGGCGTACTGACTCGCATGGCGGCCTTGGGCGGCCCGCAGTCGGCGAAAAAGCGCGAATGGGGCGCGAACCTGGTCTTCGACTGGAAACCGACTTCCCGCCTGAACATACAGGCGGGCGTGCGCTATCAGAACTTTAAAGGACGCAATATCGAACTGGCGCGGCAGCGTGCCGCACGCAACCCCTGGTATCAGTATGGCCTGGGTTCGGACAGCTATGTTACCGGCCTGATGATGCCGTATTTTGAATTGGCGGATGAAGAAGATATTGCCAACCAAAAGCGAATGTTGCAGCTTTATAACCCTGATAGAATCGGAGGACAGGTTGCAGAATATCAAGACCTTAACCGCCGTTTTAAGGAAAAAAACGGTTACGATTTTGATCCGCATGATACTCTCGTTGATCAGGAAACACGCTTGTATGCCAAACCAAATGGACAGCTTGTTGAATATACACATGGCGATAAAAATACCGATGTGCTATATGTCCTACGCCGCAAACAGATTATCCCAATTGTTTCGGGAAAATTCGACAACAGCAAAGTACAGCTTGCTCCCGAGAAATACCGCGAAATGGTAAATAATCCGCAAGGCAAGGGCGGCAGCCACCGCCGCTATATTCCGGGGGCGAATTTACATATTGCTCCCGGACAGATTACCGAATCGCAAGCACTGGCCAATACAAATCAGACACCACCGGAAGACGATAATGATTTTGCTAGAGACCGGTTAGCTCATCCACACAACCTTGCTTGGGTCAGGCATCAATTCGGCGAAGCCGACCGCTGGCGCATACCGCAGGAGCAACGCGCGCATTCCTGGTCGCCCATGCTGGCGGTCAGCTACGATCTTGCCGACAACCACCGCCTCTTTGCCCGTTATGCCCGCATGAGCCGCTTCCCCAGCCTGTATGAATTGACCGGAGTCAGCAGCAACGCCCTACTCCGCAGGGAAGTTGTTGCCGAATACGACCTAAAACCCGAAAAAAGCACCAACTGGGAAGTCGGCTACAATTTCAATTTCGCCCCGCATTTCACCAAGCTGCGCCAAGGCGACCTCCGCCTCACCTACTACAGCAATAAAATCAAAAACCAAATCGACACATCCAATATGGACGGCGGCATGATCCAATACGACAGGGCAGTCAGCAAGGGGGTGGAGCTGCAAAGCCGCCTCGACAGCGGCCGCTTCTTCGCCTCCTTCGGCGGTACTTACCGCTTGAAACACGCGGTTTGCGACAAACAAATCGCCTTCAAATTCGACTATTACCTGCAACGCGTACCCGAATGCCTGGAAGGCGGCTTCGGAATCAGCCGCTTCTTCCAGTCCCTGCAGCCGAAATATTCGCTTTCCCTTGATGTCGGCACGCGCTTCTTCAACAAAAAACTGGAATTGGGCATGCGCGCCATCCATCACAGCAAGGCGGAGCGGAAAAACTACGACAAGCTGATTGCCGACGGCGCGGGGCAGGTGTA
>NZ_JBQCWZ010000089.1:0-3500 GCF_051956895.1 Neisseria sp. P0021.S006 | reverse complement strand
CTTTTATCGAATTCATCGCCGGCTGCGCGGACAGAAGCAGAATAGGCCATGCCGCCCAGTGAAAGAATACCGATTTCAGTCGTACCGCCGCCAATATCGACAATCATCGAACCTGCCGCATCTTCAATCGGCAAGCCTGCGCCTAAAGCGGCAGCCATCGGTTCTTCAATCAAATGTACGCTTGCCGCGCCGGCGGCAAACGCTGAATCCAAAATCGCTTTACGTTCCACTTGGGTAGAGCCGCCCGGAACACAGATAACCACACGAGGCGGAACCAAAGACCGTCCTTCGGTGGCTTTTTTAATCAACATACCCAGCATACGCTCGGTAATCACAAAATCAGCAATCACGCCGTCCCTCATCGGGCGGACGATTTCAATATTGCGCGGCGCACGGCCCTGCATTTTTTTGGCTTCCGTGCCCACAGCCATAATTTTACTTTTATTGCCTGCGCCGGATTGAATCGCAACCATAGACGGTTCATCCAAAACAATCCCTTTGCCGCGTACAAAAATCAGCGTGTTGGCCGTGCCCAAGTCGATGGCAATATCATTGGAGAGGAAACGAGATAAAAGACGAAACATAGGATTCCTGAAATTCCGGCCCAGCCCGGATGTGTTTAGCATTATTTAAAATAAGAAAAACAGGTACACGGTTTAAGACGGATAAATGCCCCCTTAAAAGGCCGTCTGAATTAAAACACCATGCCAACCTGTTTGGTTTTCGGTTATAATTCTTCGCTTCATAGAAGACGAAATGCAATGATACCCCAAACCTAAGAGGCATTGCTATCAGACAAGGATTTTTTATGGCTTTAAGCTTAAATGATGTGGAAAAAATCGCAAAACTCTCGCGCCTCACTTTAACGGACGAAGAAAAAAACAAAACGCTTGCCGAGTTGAACGACATTTTCGCCATGGTTGAAAACATGCAAAGCGTCAATACCGACGGCATTGAACCCATGGCGCATCCGCACGAAGCCGCTTTGCGCCTGCGCGAAGATAAAGTGACTGAAACCGATCATGCCGCAGAATATCAGGCTGTTGCCCCCGAAGTGCGCAACCGACTGTATATCGTTCCTCAAGTGATTGAAGAATAAGGTTTCAGATGGCCTTTGCTTATCGGCAAGCCCCTATTGCAAGGCCGTCTGAAAGGATACTTTGTTCAGACGGCCCGATTTATTGATTTAAACGGATGTTTTCAATATCTGTTTTGAAAGCAAAAACTGTTTTATAGAAAGTACGGCACAATGACCGCTTACACGCTCAAACAAGCCAGCAGCCTGCTGCAATCCAAACAAATTTCCGCAGTCGAATTGGCGACCGAATATTTGGCCGCTATTGCTGCGAAAAACCCTGCCATCAACGGCTATGTGACCATCGATCAAGATAAGACCCTTGCTGAGGCCAAAGCAGCCGATGCGCGTATCGCAGCCGGCAATGCAACGGCTTTGACCGGTGTGCCGGTTGCTTATAAAGATATTTTCTGCCAAACAGGTTGGCGCAGTGCATGCAGCTCCAAAATGTTGGATAACTTTGTTTCTCCTTATACTGCCACTGTGGTGCAAAACCTGTTGGATGCCGGCATGGTGACTCTCGGCCGTACCAATATGGACGAATTTGCCATGGGTTCGACCAATGAGACTTCATTCTACGGCGCAACCAAAAACCCATGGAATCTTGAGCATGTTCCCGGCGGTTCGTCAGGCGGTTCGGCTGCTGTGATTGCGGCGCGTTTGGCACCGGCTGCGTTAGGTTCGGATACCGGCGGTTCTATCCGCCAGCCAGCATCGCATTGTGGCATTACCGGCATCAAGCCGACTTACGGTACGGTTTCACGCTTTGGTATGGTTGCTTATGCTTCCAGCTTTGACCAAGCCGGTCCTATGGCGCAAACGGCCGAAGACTGCGCGATTTTGTTGAACGCCATGGCCAGCTTTGACGAGCGCGATTCCACCAGCTTGGAGCGCGACAAAGAAGACTACACCCGTGATTTGGACAAGCCGCTCAAAGGTTTGAAAATCGGTTTGCCTAAAGAATATTTCGGCGAAGGCGCGGATGCCGATGTTCAGACGGCCTTGCAAAGTGTTATCGATTTGCTCAAAGCTCAAGGCGCAGAGACTGTTGAAGTTTCCCTGCCGCAAACATCATTGTCGATTCCTGCTTATTACGTTCTCGCCTCTGCGGAAGCAAGTACCAACTTATCCCGTTTTGACGGCGTACGTTATGGCCACCGTGCGGCGCAATTCGGCGATTTGGAAGAAATGTATAGTAACACCCGTGCCGAAGGTTTCGGCAGCGAGGTTAAGCGCCGTATCATGATCGGTACTTATGTATTGAGTCATGGTTACTACGATGCTTATTATCTGAAAGCGCAAAAACTGCGTCGTCTGGTTGCCAATGATTTTCAGACGGCCTTTGGTCAATGTGATTTCATTTTGGCGCCGACTGCACCGACTGCCGCGCCAAAACTCGGCAGCGACATTCACGACCCTGTACAAATGTACTTGTCCGATATTTACACCATCGCCGTGAACCTTGCCGGTTTGCCCGCATTGACTCTGCCAGCCGGTTTCAGCGCAAACGGCCTGCCGATTGGTGTGCAATTTATCGGCAACTATTTCTCCGAAGCCAAAATTTTGGGTGCCGCACATCAGGTTCAGCTGAGCAGCGATTGGCACACCAAAGCGCCGGAATAATGTTTTAGGGCCTTGATGATTCAAGGCCGTCTGAAAATAAACCATATAAAAGCGCCTGAATGTATTGAGGTGCTGCATATTGTAGATATTTAAAAACATGACAGCCACCGACTTCATTCAAATCATTGGGACAGCTGCGTTTGCCATTTCAGGCTATTTGGTCGGCTACAACAAGCGGTTGGATGTGCTCGGTGTCGTCATTACTGCGTTACTGACGGCTGTCGGCGGCGGCATGATACGCGATGGCTTGGTTGGCCGGATTCCGCAAGTGTTTTTGCAAACCGATGCGCTGATTGTTGTGTTTGCTACGCTTGCTATCGCATGGTTGATAAGGGTGCAACGTTATCGCAGCACCTATTTGGCCGCTGCTTTTATTATTGCCGATGCCATTGGTTTGGCAGCGTTCAGCATTACCGGTGCACAAATCGGTATGGCTTTGCAGCTTAATCTGTTCGGCGTTATTTCTTTGGCTTTTGTGACTGCCGTTGGTGGCGGTATTGCGCGCGATATTTTGGTCAATGATGTACCGATGATTTTGCGTACCGACCTTTACGGCAGCGTGGCTATTTTGATTGGCGGGCTGATTTATCTGTTCGGGCATTTGGGCTGGATTAATATTTTTACGTTAAACCTGCTCTTTGCCGGCGGATTGTTGTTCCGTCTGACTGCATACCATTTCCATTGGCAACTGCCCGGTTTCCAACGCCGCAGGAAATAAACTTATCTTACAGGCGGCCTGTTATGGTTTTTTATTCAGGCCGTCTGAAAAACGAATCACTCATTTAACCGATTAACTTTTTTT
>NZ_JBQCWZ010000088.1:0-3632 GCF_051956895.1 Neisseria sp. P0021.S006 | reverse complement strand
ATTAAGACCCCTGCTGCGCATAATACAAGAAAAATAATAGCAAGACCGAAAATAAAAATGCCAAATTCCTTAATCAACATTTTGAAATAAGCCGTGCCATGCTTTCTATGGATGTGAATTATTGCATAAACAACCAAACACGAAATAACAAATTCTAATGCGTTCATCGTTTCCCTAATTTATTTTTCCGCCCTCATTACTTAGGGCTTTATCTTCGTATCCGTCATACATTAAATTCTGCGGACTCTTTCCACCCATTGTCAAGACTTGCGGTTTTTCTGATACTGATGAATTTGAATCAGCCGTTAATGCTTCGTTTTGTTTAGTTTTATAAGGGTTGAAGGGCAAGCCATCTTTAATATAGCTTAAACAGGTTTTTTTGCTAATTTCTGAAATTTTAGACCCTTGGTCTGTATAGCAATTACAGCCATTATCGCTTTTTACGCACGCGGACGGCCAAGGCATGACTTTTACGGCTTTGTTCATGCCGTCGTATATAGGGGCGGTTTCGGGGCGTTCTGCGATACGGGGCTGATAGTCTTCTTCTGTCAAATGAGGCTTGGGCGGTTCGGACGGCGTTTGCACCTTTGCTGCTGCGTACTGCCCCGCTGCGCCGTCGTCCGCCGCGGGAGCGGCTGCCGCCTGCGCTTCGGGGCTTGCCGCTGACGCGGCAATGTGTGCCTGTGCCGTTTGTCCCTCTATTATTGGTTTTTCCATATTTTTCCAAAAGGATGAGAAATAATACAAACCTCCACCAAGCAAGGCTATTGCGATGGGTATCAGATAAAGAACCTTGCTGCGCTTGGTTCTGATTTTGGTGTGTTCTTCAGCGGACTTGTACAGCCCATACACGCTTTTATCAAGCCTATACACGCTGATTAGGGCTTCCCTGATGTTTGCCCTGCTTTCAGGGTCTTTTGCGCCGCCTGTCGTCCATTCGAGCTTACGGCGCAGTCCTAAATTAGTCTTGCCGAAATGGGTGTGGTGTTCTATCAGTCCGCGCAAATGGACGTCTATCAGACGGGGATGTTGAGTTATCAAGAGGAAATCAAGACCACGGTGTCTATGTGTTTCAAGTTCGGCGACGTAGTCAGGTACTTTCGAACCGCTAGGACGTGGGCGGAATATGCGTTGGCATTCGTCAACAACGATAATCGCGCCCGGCGGTGCCCACTTCGGCCATGTCTGAATGCTTTCTCCTTCTGGTATTTCTTCATGTGGTATTTTCAGGTCAAGAATGCCGTCTACATAAAGCGGACGATTCATAAAGTCTTTTTGCTTGGCAAGCATGGAAACGACTTTCAGGGTTTTGCCCGAACCCGGTACGCCTGTTAACAGATATAACATGTTTTCTTCCTATTTCGACTGAATGATGGTAGACAGTTTTTTAAAGCCTTTTAGGGATATTACGAAGCTGAACGCACCAAATATCCAATTCAGAATGACACCGAATCCCGCTATATACAGTATTTGCAAGGCTTCGTCGGGGAAACCGCCGATACTACGGCTTATTTCGTTAATGAAATAATCCTGCAAAGCATTCAGTCCTGTTACTGAAATAAAACTCAAACCTACGGCGGTCAGTATGCGCCCTGCTACGGACATGAGGACGCCTGTTATCAATGATGCCCAGTTCATTTCACAATTCCTTTACGGATTCATAGACAAAATAGGCACATGTCAGCACGCATATTGCGATGAAGATGGGGCGCAGCTTGCGCGCCAAGTCGCACAACGGGTCATAGCTGAACTCTACCTGTCCCAATGCACCGAAATCTACGGAGCGGGGAGCGGGACACTTCCCGTCAGACTGGAACACGTCCAAAGGCTTGAAATTCAGGTCTATGGTCTGTTCAGGTAGTTTAATATCTTCCGACTTTCCTCCCAAAATACATTGAGCAGTATTCGGGTTCTGCTTACAAAAATCTTGTTTCTGATTCTCTTCGTTTTGATTTTGCTGCCCTGTCGGATTGTTCGGCTGATTCGGTGTATTTGGCGAATTCGGGCTATTTGGTGCGTTTGGCGTGTCTGGACTCTCCTGTCTGCTCGGTGTTGTCTTTTCGGGCTTATTCGGTGCTTCTGGACTGTTTGGCTTTAAATCTGGACGCGGAACATAATCAACGCCTACAGTGCCATCTTGATTCATTTTGAATCTTGTTTGTTGAGGGGTGCTACTACCTTCAGGGGTATATGGCGCACTAAGTGCGGTATCAGGGCTAAATGTGCTTGGCTCGGCAGATTGATTCATAACGCCCATTTTTGCCAGTTGGTTCATCAACTCGGCATGGTTTGTCTGATTGTTTTCAAGCATACGCTTGAGAATGTCTAACATTTCTTTTTGTGTCAGCATGAAATCTTCAGGTTTTACTTGGCTTTGATTTTGTGCAATCTTCTCTTTTTCTGATTCTGGAACTGTACCTTCTTTATATGTATTGTAATAAACATAGACACGTTTATCTGATGGAGTGCTAACAGTAATCCTTGATGGTGATGAATTAGGAATGTCAATATCAACATGAGAAGAAAAACGGCCTAGATTATCAGAAAAGACGTCCAAAGAATTACTTTTTGAACCATTTAAATTAATTCCAAATTTAGAATAGAAAACATAATTTTGATAACTGCCATTTATATTTACTATCAATTGATATTTAATCATTCGATTCTTTTTTGCTTCTTCGTCTTTCTTCTGTTCTTCTTTCTTTTGTTGGTCTTGTTGTTGCGCTTTTTGTGCTGCTTCTGCTGCTTTTCCAGCTGCTGCTTGTGCTACTGCTTTTTGGTAGTTTCCTTCGGCTTCTGCTTGGCGTTGTGCTGCATAAAATCTTTCTGCTGCATCTCTATATTGTTGCTGTGATGGATTATTTACTAACCCTAAAGATCGCCCTAAATTCACAATTGATTCAGGCAATCCACCAAATAGATTATTTCCGAAATCTCCTAAAGCAAGTACCGAACCTTCAAATGCTGACTTATAATTTCCAGCTCTTAACTGAGTTGCTACATATGATCCATTTTTACTTAAAGCATTTGCAATTGATGAGCCAAACCATACACCCGTAGCAGTTTTCTGAATTGCGCTTGTACCAACTCTTTGATTAACAGTTGTATACATTTTGCCAGTTTCGCCGTACTTTCCCGTAACGGTTACAGTCTTGTTTTGACTTCCGTTGTATGTTCCACCGTCTTTGTTTACGGTCGGTTTGCCGTTGTTTTGTACGTCAACCTTCCAAACGCCTGTTTTTGGATCGTAGCCACGACGTTGCAAGGCTTGGTCACTCGGAAAGCCTGCGTTTTGATGTTGTCCCGGCGGCGGTAATCCTACTTCTGCCCATGCCTGCTCTACGACCAAGAGCGAGCCAAGACATACAAAAAGACGGCTAATGTTAGGGGCTTTACCATACCCAATAAAAATGCTGATTCGGGTGTCATTCTTCATTTCTTTCTCTCTGCCATAAAACCAGTTTCACAATAACGACAACGGCAAAGACGGCAATCATGGCATACATCATCTGTGTGCCGATTTGTTCGCCGAGACGGTAATATTTCATGCTGTCGCACTGCGGAAATTGAAGTTTTACGGTCTGTTCGTTATAAGTCCAAGTCTGTCCGTTAAAAACGGGGTGATGCAACAC
>NZ_JBQCWZ010000087.1:0-3647 GCF_051956895.1 Neisseria sp. P0021.S006 | reverse complement strand
TGATGCAGCAACACTATCTCGATTGGTGCAACACCCATCAAGGCATACCCGAAAAACACTGGCAATCCCGTTGCCAAGAAATGACCGGTTTAGATTTAGAAACCTTCTTTCAGACGGCCTTATACAGTACCGATGATCTTCCGCTCGCAGAATGCCTGCAAAGCGTAGGTGTCAAACTCGACTTTATTCCCCTACCACGCCAGCACGGCGGAGCATTTGCCACCGAACCCCAATCGGTTGCCCCCGCCAACGATTTGGGCGCACGTTTCAAACAAAACAGCGATCATGCCGTCCTGACTCATGTATTTAATGGCGGTAGCGCAGAAAATGCCGGACTCTGCCCGCAAGATAAAATCATCGCCTTAGGCGGCTATGCCTGCAACGACCTTGCAGCGCAGTGGGGCAAACTGCCTATCGGCACGCGCACCACCATCCATTTCTTCCGCCAAGGCCTATTGCGTGAAACCAGCATCACAGTTCAAGCAGCAGAAGCCAATACTGCCCTGCTGCACATTACCGATCGCCAAAAACTCGAAAACTGGTTGTACAATCATTAAATAAAACTTCAAACGGCCTGCCACTTCCTAGGCCGTCTGAAATCAACATATCCATTTAATATAAAGAAAGGAAAAACTATGCCTATCCGTAAACTGACCGACACCCTCTATATCGCCCCTCAGCTGACCGAAGCCGACGTCCAAGAAGCCGTACGTCTCGACATCAAAACCATCATCTGCAATCGCCCGGACGGCGAAGAAGAAAACCAACCGGCTTTTGCCGAAGTACAAAACTGGTTTAAAGAGGCTGGCATCAACCAATTTTCCCACCAGCCCGTCGTTGCGCCTCAAATCACCGTAGCCGATGTTGCAGCCTTCCAAAATCTGTTGCAACAATCTCCGGCTCCCATTCTTGCCTTCTGCCGCACCGGCACTCGCTGCTCCCTGCTTTGGGGTTATCATCAAGTGCAACACGGCGCATCCGTAGCCGAAGTGGTTGCCGCAGCCGAACAGGCAGGAGTCAATCTCAGCAACTTTGAAGCCCGCCTGCAAGAAGCCAAAGATAAAGGTTTGGCTTAATACCTAATTTATATCGTAAATAGTAGCCCTTAAAACCATCAGGTCGTCTGAAACCGATTATTCAGACGGCCTGATGGCCTTAGCTTATTTATAATTTATTTCCACTATCTTAGAGATATATTTTCTAAATTAAAACAGAATTGACCTGTGTCAATACCCCAATCCTATTTTCATTTATAATGCCTTTCAATGATTCAGGGCCATGCCCTAATCTTCCAGTTTCCTCGATAAGAGCCAGCTCTCTTATTAAATGATTTTTCTTTCCTCTTGATGTGTGTGTGTTTGGGTGTGGCTGAGTGCCACCCCCCTTTTTTTATATCTACCCTCTTGAAGGCCGTCTGAAACTTTCAGACGGCCTTTCCTTTCCCCTAGCAAAAATAGTATAAAATCCCCTTATCGTTCAAACCACAAACCCAAAACATCATGGTCAACAAACTCACTCCCCCTCCCAGCCTGCCCGATCCGCAAGACCTCCGCGCCGTTATCGCCTACAACATGCGCCTCTACCGCGTTAACCACGGCTGGTCGCAAGAAGAACTCGCACGCCAATGCGGACTCGACCGTACCTACGTCTCCGCCGTCGAGCGCAAACGCTGGAACATCGCCCTTTCCAACATCGAAAAAATCGCATCCGCACTCAAAATCGCCCCTTACAAACTTCTCCTTCCACCGCAAGAAATGCTCCGCCAAATGACCGAGCCTGCCGACACCCAAGCCTAATTCACAACCAAACAACATCATGACCGCCGCCCAACACGCCATTCAAACCTACCGGCAGCAAAAAGCCGCAGCAGAAACCGCCTACCGCCAAAACAACCGTCCTACCGTTTACTTCCGCGACCATATCGCCGCTGCCGAAACCCTACTGCAAACCCTCTGGCAAATCCACTTTCCCGACAGCGACGACATCAGTCTGATTGCCATCGGCGGCTTTGGGCGTTGCGAACTCTATCCTCATTCCGACTGGGACTTAGCGATTATTTCCTCGGCCCCATTTTCAGACGGCCTGCAACAGCAAACCGCCCAATTTATCCAAACCCTTTGGGACGCACGCCTCAATCCGGCCATCAAAAGCGGCAGCATAGAAGAAATCCTCCAAAGCACCCAAAACGACATTACTGGCGAAACCGCCTTTCTTGAAGCACGCCATCTCCAAGGCAATCCCAACCTTACCGCCCAACTTCTAAACAAACTCAATACACGCCGCGACACAGCCGCCTTCATCGAAGCCAAACTCCTCGAAATGGAGCAACGCCATACCAAATCCCAAGGCACAGGTGCACAACTCGAACCCAATATCAAAACCTGCCCCGGCGGCCTGCGCGACATCCACACCCTTATCTGGACAGCCAAAGCACAAGGTATAGACAGCAACCCCACCGCCCTCGTTACCGCCGGCGTCCTCACACGCACCGAAGCCGGCATGCTGGCCCATGGCTACCGCCGCCTCGCCAATATCCGCATTCACCTCCACCTTACCGCCGACCGCCCCGAAGACAGGCTGCTTTTCGACTACCAGTCCCAAGTTGCCGAAAGCTTAGGCTATACCCAACCCGACATCCGCGGCAGAAGCGAAGCCCTGATGCACACCTTCTACCGCGCCACCAAAGCCATCAAACAACTCAACGGCATCCTTATTCCGGTTCTCAAAAACCATCAAACTTCCAGCCGTCCCCAACATATCCACCCCATCGACAGCCACTACAAACGCATCGGCCACCAAATCGCCGCCAACGACCTTGCCCTGTTCGAGCGAAATCCCGAACACATCTTCACCATCATCCAAACCATGCAGGAGCAAAACATCACCACCATCGAGCCGCAAACCCTGCGCGCATGGTGGGCGGCCACACGAAAAATCAATACCCGTTTCACCCAAAATCCAGAAAACCGCCGCCGCTTCATCCAATTCTTCAAACACGGCACCGGCCTTACCCAAACCCTCCGTTTTCTCAACCTCTACGGCGTACTTGGCCGCTATCTCCCCGCATGGGAAAAAATCACCGGCCTGCTCCAACACGACCTATTCCATATTTACCCCGTAGACGACCACATCCTGACCGTCGTCCGCAATATGCGCCGTCTTGCCATCGAAACCCACAGCCACGAAATGCCCGAGGCCAGCGCCATCATGCAGGCCTACCCACGACCGCATATCCTCTACACCGCCGCCCTGCTGCACGACATCGCCAAAGGCCGTGGCGGCGATCACGCCAAAGAAGGCATCAAAGACGCACAACAATTCGCCGCCAACCACTACTACACCGAAGAAGAAAGCCACCTCCTCGCATGGCTGGTTGAAAACCACCTGCTCATGTCCACCGTTGCCCAAAAAGAAGACATCCAAGATCCCCATGTCCTCCAAGCCTTCTGCCGCCGTATTCCCACACGCGAATACCTCGACGCACTCTACCTGCTTACCATTGCCGACATCCGCGGCACCAACCCCAAACTTTGGAACACATGGCGCGCCAGCCTGCTTCAAACCCTCTACCACAGCACCGCCGCCGTTTTAAACAGCAAAAGCCACGATCCCGAACGCCTCCCC
Source organism: Neisseria sp. P0021.S006 (assembly GCF_051956895.1). NCBI lineage: Bacteria > Pseudomonadati > Pseudomonadota > Betaproteobacteria > Neisseriales > Neisseriaceae > Neisseria > Neisseria sp. P0021.S006. The sequence continues at coordinate 23 of NZ_JBQCWZ010000087.1, read as the reverse complement.
AACCGACGCGAACAAGCCTCGAC
>NZ_JBQCWZ010000086.1:0-3691 GCF_051956895.1 Neisseria sp. P0021.S006 | reverse complement strand
CCCAGGTAGAATACAATGAAGAATAATGTTAAAAATTGGACAACGGAAGAAGTCAAGCAATCATTAGATGAATTTAATGATGTTTTAATTAAAAATACTTTTCTTCTTCAGTATCTGAAAAAAGAGTTTTCAGCTTCAAGTGCTTATTGTTTGTCTATGCTGCCTGAAGAAGAAGATATATATGAAATATTGGTTAATGGGAATATTATTGTTGATTTAGAATTTAATAAACATACAAATGAAACAGTTGTTATTAATGTTACTGATGTTGATGAATACTTGAAAACTTTAACCAATGAGAGTGGTAGAGTATTTTTTACATTAGCAAAAGAAATCGGCAAACAGAAAAACATTTAACAAGAGCGAAATACAAATTAAAAACTCAATGGAGTGATGGCGTATTTAGGATAGATATGTTGAATGAAAAAAACAAATCTTTGTTTTTGGGGCTGACGTAGATTAGCAGTATGGAAATTTTTGTCGTGTAGGAATATGTCGCCCAGACTTGCAAGCAACGCTTCCATCAGGTAAAAGAGTGTATATTGAGTACGATCGAAGCACTTCATCGCGCGGAATACCACACGCAGATAGAATATTCAGCAATGATAAAGATGCTATTGTTATTTTAAGGACGTTAGATTGATTATGAATAACCCACAGTTTTTTTTACAAGATCATAAACCTCATACCACTCATTTGTGTTTCTTTAAAATTCCATTTAATGAGATGGTGTTACGCTTTGAGCAAAGATTGCAAGAGCTTGGTCTAATATGGGGGTGGACGGTACATCATCAAAAAGTATCTGATGAATTAAGTTTGTCGGATAAAATTAAAATGTTGGAACCTTTTGCGCAGAGATACCCCAATAAATATATTATTTTAGAGACTGCTTCTGAATGGTGCTTATATATGGAAAATGGATATCGTGGTACAGACGTATTTAGCCAACCTAGTTATCTATCCGAAACATGGGGGATACAGAATATCAGCTTATATCTTTCTCCAGATTTTAAGAAAGATGAATTTGGTGCGGTAATGTTTCATTGGCGAAATGGTGCAAATAAAATCTCAGAATATGCAGTAGAAAGTAGAACGATTATGGTGCATAAAGAAACCAGTAAAACAACTTTTGAACAAAGCGGAAAACCTTTTGAATTTGAGAACTTAGCTAGCTATGAAAAAAGAATCAAAAAGGAGCGATTAACGGTTGATATGGTTGCTGAATATTGCAAACATTTTAATATTGATTTGTTTAACTTGGATTTTTATAAAGGACGTGCAGCATTATTTACAACCCATAAAAAATAGGTGCTTTAAAAAACACATTTAGGCAGCTTGAAAAACCTCAATTTATGCTTTCAGGCTGCCTATGGTGATTTTTTGAGAAATTTAGACAAATCCCGATTTCGCACTTTCAACATATCTTTCTTATCATCATAAGTCAGTCGGTAATCGGGTAAATCATTGCTGGCTACCAACTCCTTAATCGCCTGCCTAAAACGGCGCAGCGTTGCCATGCTGCCCGATTTTCTATGCAGTATTTCCAGAGAAATGTGCCATTCATTTTGCTTCCCGAAATGTTTGGCACATAGCTCATAAATGCGTCTATCCAGCAGTTTACGCAGCCTGAAATAATCTGCCGATATGGTTTTAACCTGTGCCGAACAAACCACCTACCGCCACAGCCATGTCGGCAGCGCAGGCAGTCCCACCGTTATTGTGAGCGGTGGCAACACCAACATCAAAGGCGCACAAGTAACAGGCAAAGGCATCACCGTACGCGCCGCCAACTTCAATATAGAAAGCCTACAAGACACCGCCGACTACCGCAGCCGCCAACAAAACATCAGCGCCCAAGTAACCGTAGGCTATGGCGCATCCGCCTCAGGCGATTACAGCCAAAGCAAAATCAACGCCGAACACCGCAGCGTGAGCGAACAAAGCGGATTGTTTGCGGGTGATGATGGCTTTGATGTGCAAGTAGGCGGGCACACCCGGCTAACAGGCGGAGACCTTTGCAAAATTCCCCAAAATCCCCTAAATTCCCACCAAGACATTTAGGGGATTTCTCATGAGCACCTTCTTCCAGCAAACCGCACAAGCCATGATTGCCAAACACATCGACCGTTTCCCACTATTGAAGTTGGATCAGCTGATTGATTGGAAACCGATCGAACAATACCTGAATCGTCAAAGAACCCGTTACCTTCGAGACCACCGCGGCCGTCCCGCCTATCCCCTGTTGTCCATGTTCAAAGCCGTCCTGCTCGGACAATGGCACAGCCTCTCCGATCCCGAACTCGAACACAGCCTCATCACCCGCATCGACTTCAACCTGTTTTGCCGTTTCGACGAGTTGAGCATCCCCGATTACAGCACCTTATGCCGCTACCGCAATTGGCTGGCGTAAGACGACACCCTGTCCGAATTGCTGGAACTGATCAACCGCCAACTGACCGAAAAAGGCTTAAAAGTAAAGAAAGCATCCGCCGCCGTCATTGACGCCACCATTATTCAGACCGCCGGCAGCAAACAGCGTCAGGCCATAGAAGTCGATGACGAAGGACAAGTCAGCGGCCAAACCACACCGGAGAAAAAGCCATTCTCCATCTCTCCCCGGTTATCCGCAGCGACAACACACTGATGATACGCGAGCTGATTAAAGCAGGAGCAGGCATAGGCTATCAGCCCCTTTGGGCAGTTCAGCAGGAATTGAAGGACGGCACATTGATCCAACTCCTGCCCGATTACACCATCTGGACAGACCAACTGAACGCCACCTATGTCGACAGGGCATTTCTCAGTGCGAAAGTGCGCAGCTTTATCGACTTTCTCAATGAAAAAATATCGGAAGGATAAACATCAAGGCCGTCTGAAACACTTTTCAGACGGCCTTTAATCAAAGCAACAATCCAATCAATAATTGGTTGAGCAAAACTGTTCGCGTTTGTCCGCATCGGCGGCATAGCATGTCAAACCCATGCCTGACGCATTGCTGTTGTTCGCTTTCGCACCCGGTTTCTTGTTCACCAAAACCTTACCGTTTTTACCGATCTCCACGGTTACGCCTTTGCCGTTTTTCAGCTTCCATTTCAACACTTGCTCATCGGCACTTTGGCACTTGCTGACCGTACAGCCGCCTTCTGTCGCGACGTTGCCGTTTTTATAAATCACGCACTGCTGCTGGCTGTCGGTACAGGCCGCATATGCAGCAACGGAGAAACAGGAAATCAACGCGGCAAACAAAACAGGTTTCATGGTTTGAACTCCTAAGGTTGTGATGATGGATTTGTGATATTTGGAACTATACGCTTATTTGAAGATACCTACTACTCTTCAAATATGCATAAGTTGCAGCCATAGAAGCTGAAGCAACTGCCCCATTCAATTGATATGCAGCTCCCGTCAACATAGCACCAGCTGCATTTGCATTACCAGAGAGACCTGCATTGGCTACAGAAGCTCCCATAGCAGCACTTGTAGCGGCAAAAGATAAGGCTGCGATTGCAGCATCAAGGCCATCCAATGAATTTCTATCTGCTTCAGGCGTGGCTAAATATTTCTGAATATTATTAGCATTTTGAATCGCATCAGCAGTACTTAATCCATTTTCGCGTGCAATATTTAAAAAACTAAATCCAGCGTTTGGCATTCTCATACTCCAAATGTTAAACTAAAAACCACAACCCAA
>NZ_JBQCWZ010000085.1:0-3724 GCF_051956895.1 Neisseria sp. P0021.S006 | reverse complement strand
AAACTTGGTTCGCCGCCATATCCAAGAATGGGATACCGGAGCTGCCGAACGCGGCCGCCAACTGGGTGACTGCGATATTGCGCAGTTGGTTTTCCAAGTCTACGCCGCTGTATTGCGCCGCCACACCGCTGACTTCTTTAAAGAATTTTGCCGGATCGCTGATGCGGTAAGAATACATACCGAACGAACGCAGTTGCACCGCGCCAAACTCGGCATCGCGTACGGTAATCGGTTGAGATGTACCCCATTTTCGTGCGAGCTGTTGTTTGGTATTGAAAAAGTAAACATCCGATTTAAAAGGGGATTCAAAAAGCTTGTCCCAGTTTTTCAAGTTGGTCAGCACCGGCAGCGTTTGCGTATTGAGCGTGTAACGCCCCGGACCAAACACGTCGGCGGTTACGCCTTCATCGACAAACATCGCCATCTGCGCCTCACGCACAGTCAGGCTCGCACCGTTTTGGATCTCCTCATCGGCAATCGGAAAACGCCACATCAGCAGGCTGTCGTCGGGATTCGGCCATTGAATGACGTCGATAAACTGTTTCTTGATAAAGTTGAACATCGCAGTTCCTTATTTGAAGAAGAAGGGATAACTTATGGGCAGCCAGGTCAATTTGCCTGGTCGGTTATATCGCTTATTTTATACAAATAGAATGTCATATGATATAAACATTCAAAATGTCTTAATGCATGGGAATAGAGTGGGTTGCTCTATCTATTTTTAGTGTTCAACCCACTAGCCGACCCAGAAACATTAACATATCATTAAAATTCATGCAGACTCTGTTTTACACTATTTTTCTGCTTTTACCTGCGCTATATCATAAAAAAGACAAATACAGGTAGAAAATCATTAAACACCATACCAAGCGTTCACTACACCTGTTAATATTTACCAAATCCTAGAAATTCATCATGCTGTATTGTCAAATTATCACATTGGCTTTCATAAAGTAAAAGGAATTTATATGAAAAATTCTGCTCATTTCTGTTTTGCAGTGTTAGCACTCTCTGCTGCCGTAAGTACACAGGCTGCCCGCCCTGTTGAATTTACCGTTGGCAGCGAATATTACAACGAGACCTATCGCGAATACGAACAAGATGGTAGTCGCTTAATGCAGCAAAAAGGCAACTTATGGTCTATTAATGCCGGCGTAAAATACCGTTTCAACGATCGCCATGCGGCAAAATTAGAAGGCCGTTATTCGCGCGGTAAAACAGATTACACAGGAAGTGTACAATATATAACTGAGGATTATATCGACGATTCAGCAAGTTATGGCTCAGCCACACTCAAAAATGCACCACGCCGCGCATACGATATCCGTGCCTTATACGAATATACACTCCCGATTAACGATCGCTTTAGCATTGCTGCCGGGGCCGGCTTGGGACACCGCGTTCTGAGAGACTTAAGTAGCCGCATTGATCCAAATGATTATGACCGCAAAAACCGAACCACATATGCGCAAATCAATACCGGAGTAAATATCGCCCTTCCTGCAAACTTTGAGATATCTCCCCGCATTGCCTACAATCGTGCCGTGAAAGGCCGCCAATATTCTTACGAACCCGACCAGGTAGAAACCCGAATGAAACAAGGCGGCGGACAAGGTATCGAGGTTGAAGTGCCTATATCTAAAAAATTCGCTAACGGCTCCAAAATCAGCCTCGCTCCATTCTATCGCGGCTGGAAAGTTAAAGAATCGAACCTTACCGTTACGGAAGAGTATGACTCATATGAATTGGGATCTATAGAACCTAAAAACCACACCCACGAAGCGGGCGTAAGATTGCAATACTCTTTCTAATTTGATGAACTTAAGTAGTTAAAATGTTTCAGACGGCCTTGTATATAACAGGCCGTCTAAATTTTTTGATGCTTTCAGAATTTCACTATAACGCCAATACCATCAGACATAAGACCTTATAAGTCAAAAAAATCTACCGATAATTTTTCTAGGTAGGAGTCAGGATCAGCACATCTTTTGCTATCCAACCAACCATCAAAATCAAGTCAAGCAAGCAGCGTTCAAAATGCCGATCGAGATGGACACTGCGCCAAACAGCGCACCTACGGCGACATTGTTGCCGATAAGTTCTGCGGTAGCGCCTTTAATCATCATTGTGGCAGCGAAATAGACAAAAATCTGAATCACTGCTGCGGCAAGTCCCCACAGGATAAAATCGATGAAGCTGACGCTGTGGGCAATGCTTGAGGCAAGCGTCAGACAGAAACCGACCAACGCGCCGCCAAACGATAAGGCGCAGGCAAGGTTGCCGTTTTTAATCAGGCGCAATTCTTCGGCAGGTGTAATCCGCAGATATACGGCACCGAAAACTACAGTCATGGCAACACCTGCCAACATATATTGCAGGTAGAGCAGATATTGGGACAGAGAAATACTCACGATTAAGATTCCTTGGTTTGCAATAGAGTGATTATGCCATATTTTTGAAGATAAACCCTTCGGAAAATACGGCATTTTAGAAGCGCTTCAGGCCGTCTGAAACGGTCTGATTTTTAATTCATGTTTTATTACGATAATTGTTGACGATTTTTGTATGTTTATGTAACTATTGCGCATTCCCATTTAATTAGAGTAAAGAGGAGAATTATGAGCATACTCGCCGCTATCCGCCCTAAAGAGCCTTTGCGCCATCTGCGCTGGTTTGACATGCTGATTGTTACCGCTATCCTGTTCGGTCAATTTGCCTACCGTTCTACCCAACTTTATATTGCCAGCCTGATGCCGCAAGTGGAAACGGCCGCTGTTAGCGAAGAAGTGCGCGATACTGCGGTAACCGGCGTGGCTTATTCTGAAAACATGAGCCTGCAGTTGACGCTACTTGCTATTGCTTTGATTTACCTCATTATCCGCCGTTTCGACTTCAAACAGTTGCCGATTCGCTTTAATTTAGGCGTATTGTTTTGGACGCCTGTGATTTTTATCCTGATGGGTCTGACCGCCGATGCGGTAACTTCGTTAAGCGGCGGCTATAATTACTTCACCACTGAAATCTTCCAATACATCAAACCATTATCCATTTTCGACAAATTCGCCGCCCTTGCGCCGATGGCCATCCTCTACGGCCTTTTAAACGGCTTTTACGAAGAATTCTGTTTCCTCGGCCTTTTAACCTGCGTGGAAGACAAATACAAATGGCAGGCATTGGCCTATTCAACCTTGGTACGTGTCTCCTTCCATACTTACCAAGGCATGCTTTGGGCGACCGTTATCGGCGTTGTTTTCGGCTTGATGTACTACTTCTTCTACAAATACAAAGTCAAAAACCTGTTGCCGTTTTTCCTGATTCACGCCTTGGCAGATATCTTCGGCTCCGGCTTCATCTATTTGATTTGCGCTTAATGGCAATAGTTGAATGAATAAACAAGGCCGTCTGAAACATCATTTTTCAGACGGCCTTTTATCATCTATCGGTTTACTTAATCAAAGTAATTGCCACATCCGCATCTTCGGTTGCAATTGCCTCAATCACTGCATCGCTGCCAAACCTCAACACCGAGCCTGCGCCGACAGTATGTTTTTCAGTCTGATTCAACGTCACGTCAAAGCTTCCTTTTCCAACGGCAAAAATCAGCGTTTTAAAACCCGGATGATCGTGCGGCTTAATCTGCTCCCCTTTCTTCATGTCTTTCTTAACGACCATGTAATTTTCGCCGCTGAAAATCTTACCGTTTTCGGAAGAAACCTCCCCCAAA
>NZ_JBQCWZ010000084.1:0-3742 GCF_051956895.1 Neisseria sp. P0021.S006 | reverse complement strand
ATCGTGTTGAGTGCGGTTAAAAACAAATTATATAGCGGATTCAATCAATTTTCGATACAAGGCGTGGCAATAGTGTAGTGAAAGTGAAGGGAGCTTGAGCCAACCACGTTCAGACGGCCTTTTGCCCTTCTGCTTCGTCCACCAGCAAAAATGCCGTCAAAGCCAAAGCGGTCAATACCGCCGTCAACACCATCGCCCGTCCGTAATTGTCCGCACCAGCGCGTCCGAGATAATCGTAAATCAAAGTGGTCAGCGTCTGCCATTCGGGGCGCGACAGAAACAATGTGGCCGCAAATTCGCCGATACACGTTGCCGAAGCCAAAGTCAGGCCGCGCCGTAAGGCCGGTTTCAATAAAGGCGCGGTTACATAACAGGCCGTCTGAAAAGCGTTTGCGCCCATGGTACGCGCCGCCGCCGCGTAATCTTTGGGCAAACCATCCCATGCGGCCAATACATCTTTGGCCACAAACGGATACGCCAACAGCGCATAAGTCGCGGTCAGCAGCCACAGCGAAGCCGTCCACTGCGGATAGAGCAGCAAAACGCCAAACGCGATGCACACGGGCGACACCATAAACGGCAAAAACATCAGCGCACGCAACCACGCCATTTGCCGTGCCGCCGCCGCATACAGCACGCCCAAAACCGTTGCCGCCGCCACGGCTGCCGCAGAGAAACGGACGGTGTTCCACACAGCCGCCCACGTTTGCGCCTCTAGCAAGACTGCCCATGAAGAGCCTGCCGATACCGCCTTGAGCCATACCGCCGCCAAAGGCAGCAGGCAGCACAGTGCCAACATGACCAATACCGTTGCCGTCAGCCATTTTTCCCAAGCCCATATCGGTGCACGCGGAGGCAAAGGCGAGACCGACTTATCCACAGCGACGCGCCTGCTCCAATACGCATACAAACCGCCTGCCGCCGCCGTAACCGCCAGCACCAGCCACACCAGCACCGACGCACGCGCCATATCCAACTCGTACGCCACCAGCCGGTAGATTTCCACTTCCACCGTTGCAAAACGTTCGCCGCCGAGCAGTAAGGCCAGTCCGAAGCCTGAAAAACAATATAAAAACACCAGACACGCGCCACCGGCAACCCACGCGCGCACCACCGGCCATTCGACCCAGACAAACCGCCGCCACGCGTCCGCGCCCAAAGATTGTGCCGACAGCAACCGCGCCTGCGGCACACGCATAAATCCCTGATACGCCGAGCGCACCAAAACCGGCAGGTTGAAAAACACGTTGCCGTAAATCAGCAGCCACGGCGTGTCCTGCCAACCTGCCGCCAGCATACCGTGTGCGCCAAATAAAGCCAGTACGCCCATGCCCGCCACCAAAGTCGGCATTACGAAAGGCAGCATCAGCAGGCGCAAAACCGTGCGCCGTCCGGCAAAATCCATCCGCGCCAGCACCCACGCCGCAGGCACGCCCAAAGCTGTAACCAAGACGCAGGTCAAAACCGCCTGCGCCACCGTCCAGCCCAAGCGCAGGCGCATATAGTCATCAGCCACCACTTCCGCCCAAGCACCCTCGCCGTCGTAAAACGCCAGCGACAGCAAAGGCGCGGCCACCATGACCGCCAAGAAACCCAAAGGCAGCAGCAACAGCGCACACCGCCGAATCCAAACCTGCATCGATGCGTACCTGAGAATAAAAACGCCTATTTTAGCCCGAGTTCGGCATAGAAGGTGGTATTCCTGCCCTTGTTTTCAGACGGCCTGGGCAGCCTGATGGATAAAACTGATGTTTATTCAAAATTTTCAAACATTTACGAAATGTCTTCAAAAAGGCAACAAAATTGGTTGGGCATTTTTGATACAATCCGCCGCTTCAAAAAATCAAATAAATCAAAAACAAGGAAACATTATGACCACTACACGTCCCCAAACCTACGATACCGTCTCGCGCGCATTGCACTGGCTGACCGTACTCGGCTTCATCGGCATCCTGACCACCATCGCCATCTGGACCATTTATGACGGCGAAGAATGGGTCGGCGCACTCTTCGGCGTGCACAAATCCATCGGTTTCATCACGCTGCTGGTGATTATCGTGCGCATTGTTTGGGCCTTGCTCAATGCATCCAAACGTCCTGCCGCCGACAGCTTTGCCGCCAAAGCCGGCCACCTTGCCCTTTACGTCCTCATGCTTGCCGTTCCCGTTATCGGCATGATCCGCCAATACGGTAGCGGCCGCGGCCCGTTGAAAGTATTCGGTGTCCAAGTGATGCAGGGTTCACCTGAAAAAATCGAATGGATGGCCAACCTCGGTAACATGGCGCACGGCAAACTCGGCTGGCTGCTCTTCGCGCTGGTCGCCGGCCACATCGCCATGGTCGTCGTCCACCGCATTCAAGGCCACGACGTTTTGTACCGCATGATCGGCCGTCGTTCTTAATTTGAAACGGTAAACAGACAAGGCCGTCTGAACACAGTTTGACCAAGCAAAAACTGTTTTCAGACGGCCTTTTTGTATTTGTGTTAATCTGCAAAAGTAGGGCAGGCATTTTGCCTGACGTTGTCTAAATACTGTAAACCATACCGAGAAACACCATGACTGCTCCCATTCTCGCCATCACTTCCGGTGAACCGGCCGGCATCGGCCCCGACATCTGCCTCGATTTGGCTTTCGCCGACCTTCCTTGCCGCCCCGTTGTTTTGTGTGACAAAAACCTGTTGGCGCAAAGGGCCGGACAGCTTGGCAAGTCCGTCATCCTGCGCGATTTTCAAGCCCAAGCGGCCGATCCGTTGCCCAAGGGCGAACTCGAAGTCCTACATATTCCCTTAGCTGCCGAGTGTCGGGCGGGCGAACTCAATCCTGCCAATGCCGCGTATGTCCTCCGGCTGCTGGATACGGCGTATCAAGGCATTTCAGACGGCCTGTTTGCCGGTATGGTGACTGCGCCGCTGCATAAAGGCATCATCAACGATGCCCACGCAGGCAACGGCTTTTTCAGCGGCCATACCGAATACCTCGCCGAAAAAAGCCATACTGAACAAGTCGTTATGATGTTGACCGGCGGCGGCCTGCGCGTGGCGTTGGTGACCACCCATCTGCCGCTGAAAGACATTTCCGCCGCCATCACGAAGCCTTTAATCGAGTCGGTTGTCCGCATTCTTGAACACGATCTGCGCCATAAGTTCGGCATAGCCAAGCCGGTCATCCTCGTTACCGGCCTCAATCCCCACGCCGGCGAAGGCGGCCATTTGGGACACGAAGAAATCGACACCATTATTCCGGCGCTTCATGCCCTGCAGGCCGAAGGCATAGACGCACGCGGCCCTTATCCGGCCGATACCGTGTTCCAACCCTTCCTGCTCAAAGATGCCGATGCCGTCCTCGCCATGTATCACGACCAAGGGTTGCCTGTGCTCAAATACGCCGGTTTCGGCGAAGGCGTGAACATTACCCTCGGCCTGCCCTTTATCCGCACCTCCGTCGATCATGGCACGGCCTTGAGCTTGGCAGGCACGGGCAAAGCCGATTCCGGCAGCCTGATGACCGCCGTCCGCGCCGCGCTTGATATGGCGCACAATATGCAGAAGCAGGCCGTCTGAAGCGTGGAGGTTTAATCGTTTGCAGGCGTAATGTGTTCCCGTAAAAGCATCATTTGGGATATTTGCCTGTCGGTTTATGAAGCCGATAAATGTTTGGACAATAATCAGCGTTTTATTTTAAAAACGATATAAAAAAGGCCGTCTGAAGCCCAATGATTTGGGTTTCAGACGGCCTTTTGG
>NZ_JBQCWZ010000083.1:0-3785 GCF_051956895.1 Neisseria sp. P0021.S006 | reverse complement strand
AACATAATCCTAACTTTCGTAACGGTTACAGAAAGTCGGGATTATACCCTTTTTGAATATCAAAAAAATATCAGCGATGCCAAACAGACCGCGCCGAATCCGTATAAAAACCAAAAGTCAACCATCTCCACCCCCTTTATTCTCCGTAACTGATTCAATCAACCGTTTTATCATCCTGATACCGAATACAAGCACCAATAAGACTATGAACGGCGCGCCGACCAATACGCCGAATTGTATTTGTTCTGCTATGTCACATTGCGGAAAACTCAAATTGATTTTCTGCTCGTTCAAATACCAGTCTTTGCCGTTTTTGTAAGGTCGGACAAATTTGCCATCCGCCGTTACGGTAGGTAGGACTTGAGACAACACATAATCATGCGCTTCTTCGTTCGATAAAAAGCATTGCAATCCGACGCGATACCCCATGTCCTACCCTTTCAGTTATTTAGCCGTTTTAACCATGCTAAAGGCCATGCGAAAGCCTTGCATCAACACGATAACCGACAAAACGGCAGCACCAATCGCAGATACCATTACGGCAAATTTTGCAATTTCTGCAGCAGCAGTAGTACCAATACCGGACAAATCGACGCCTTCGGCAGCAGCCAGGGCGGAAGCGGTTGTCAGGGCTGTTGCAGCAATAACTTTATTGCCATATTTTTTTGCTACGTTTAAAAGTTTCATAGCGTTTTCCTTTCAATAAAGGTTTATAAAAAAGTGATGCGGTTGTTTTTAGACTGACCGCAAGTCTTTTAACCGTACAGGTACCAAACCGATACAATTAAAACCAGTAGGAAAAAAACCAACCCAACCAAACTTAATTTAAATGATAGGGGTAATTTATTTCTGTTCATAATTATTCCTTGATTGTTGCGGGCTATGTGAAGGTTTGACAGACCGCCCGCCGAGCCTGTTAACTTTTATTCTTCTCTGATATAGAAGCTGAAAACCTGAAAATGTCCGCCAATCTCTTCTAATCCGGCATTGAATGCGTCTTCATAGCTTTCATACTGTCCGGCTTCTTTCAGATTTTGGGTAAATCCGATGTCGCCAAACTGATCGGGGCAGATGAATTCATAGTTTTCCAGTTCCTGAACGATAAATTTTTGCTGATACCTGCTCATATTTCGGCCTTTCTGCCTTAGGCTTTGGGCGCCACGCCTTTCACTTCAAAATCAAGCAGCTTGGGTACTAAGCCTTTGCCGGTAGATTCCATTGAGACGGTTACATTTACGGAACAGGGGAATTTGAGGTTTTTCAGCCGATCGAAATTGTGGCTTTCGCCAAATTTCATGCTGGCAGCGGTAAAGCCTACGCTATTGCCGTTGGCGGGCATGGGGCTGGCGACAAGTACGGTACAGGTGTCGATTTTGTTGCCGTCAATCTCGCCTTTAAACTGTTTAGCGCCCAGGAGCGTGGCGGGGTATGTGGTTACTTGTACTTGATCAAACATGGTTATAGCCTTTCTTTGGTTTTATAAATATTTCCAGTCTTCTAACTGATCTGATATTTGATACTGCTCTTTGTCAAAATCGCGCTCATGCTGTTTCTGCATGTCTTGCGGATACTCGTATTGCACTGCCTGATTTAATTCAAAATCTAAGACTTCGATATTCAGGTCGTTTATGGCTTTTTGCTCTTCATGGATATAAAAAGCGCTGGCTGTGCTGCTGTCGTACTCTTCTGGCTGGAGACCTTTGGGATAGCCTTCAATGCCTTTAGTCAAATCTTTGACGATTTCTTCAGCCGACCAACCGATATCTTTTAAAAAATTGACCCATTTGCCGACTTGCTGCCTTGCGTAAAATTGTTTGTGTTCAAACGTGAGATTGACCTCTTTAACCGTTGAATCCATGCGCTTGGCTTCGCATTTGAATATCTGTTCACAGACGGGATACGCTCCGCCAAGATACGCACCGGCGTGAATCAATATGTCTAATGGTACTTCTATATCTCCGTTTCTGAACTCTGTTTCAAATCGAACCCAAGGGCTTGATTTATCGCCTAACTGCTTGCCTTTTTCATAAATCCGGGTGTATTTGGCGTTGCCGCGTTTGCCGATATAGAAGCTTTTGCCGCTGCCATCTTCGTGTCTCCAAGAAACGCCTTTACATTCGCTTTTCGGGCGGACGTTGTGGCAGTCAAAAAGGCCGTTATCGTGACCGGTTAAAGCCTGCTCGGGCGTGTACTCTCCATTGAAAAAATCATGTGCTACGTCAACCCTTGTTATTTTTGGCCGGACACACTTTTGCAGAAATTCATAAAGCCTGTTTTCCCAACCGGGTTTAGCTGCGGTGCATCCGGTGCCGTTCAACTCTACAAGTATTGTTTCTCTTTGGCCGCCGTAGTGAACTTTGCCGTACTCAACGTTTTTCGGGCCGAGCTGATAACAGGATTGATAGAAGAATTTGCCTTTGTAAGGCAGTTTGGCACTGATGCCGAAGCCTAGAATCTCTTGCAGCAGTTCGCTGTACTTTGTGAGGTACTCTGCGTCTGTTACATAGGCTTTTTGGGTTACTTTGGGTATGGATTCCTCATGTATCGTAAATGTGATCTGGTCGATGAATGCGCCGTCTTCCCTACCGCGTCTTAGCGGAATTTCTATCAAACGGCCTTTTCCGTCGGTTACGTATTGGGAAAAATATTCAAATTCGACTTGATCGGTTTTTTCGGTTTGCTCCCCACTTTGTGGATTAGGTTTTTTTTGCTCCCCCCCTATTAGCCTAGGGGGGGCATTCAACGGCGTGGCCGTTTGCGGCGCGCAAGGCGCGCCCCCACACGCCCCCGCCGTTTCTGCTCTCTCTTCGGCTCTCATGCGTCTGCCTCCCATTGGTTCAAAATAGAACGGACAGCAAGACGGCCATACTCTTCAGCCTGTTTTTCTGTTTTATATTTTTGTTTGGGATTTGTAATAGGAAATGAAACGGTTTCTACAAGCTCATCATCTTTGAAAACGCGGACGATAACGGCTCTTTGTTCTTCAAAACTGTAAAAACTATCTGAATTGACTGTATAAAATGCGATGCACATAAGAAAGCCCCTTCACTGGCTAGAGTTAAAGGGGCTTAAAGTTCTATAAGAAGTGTAAAAAATTGCGCCCCTCGATGGAGCGAAATATATAAGGGAGCTACAACCCGTTTAATCCGTACAAGGAAAAACGAATTATTGTAGCACTGCGAAATGAGAAAGGGAGCTACAACTGATAAAAGAGGCTGCCAACAATATGCCGCATTGTAGCACTGCGAAATGAGAAAGGGAGCTACAACTCTGAAGACGAAGAGGAAGCCCTTAAAGCCATTGTAGCACTGCGAAATGAGAAAGGGAGCTACAACTCTGAGACACAACATAATCAGTCGCTGTTTATTGTAGCACTGCGAAATGAGAAAGGGGCCATCCAAATAAAAAAGCACCACCTAAACAGGTAGTGCTTTCATATTAATGTGCTTATTCAGCAGAATCAGCTGCTTTATCAACCAATTCAACCAATGCCAAAGGAGCATTGTCGCCTTTACGGAAACCGTATTTCAGTACACGAACATAGCCGCCGTTACGAGCAGCAAAGCGTGGACCCAATTCGTCAAACAATTTAACTACAACATCACGATCGCGAGTGCGGTCAAAAGCCAAACGACGGTTTGCCAAAGAAGGTTTTTTGCCCAAGGTAATCAAGGGCTCAACTACGCGGCGCAATTCTTTTGCTTTAGGCAAAGTTGTCACGATGGTTTCGTGAGTCAACAAGGAATTCGCCATATTGCGCAGCATCGCAGCACGGTGGCTGCTAG
>NZ_JBQCWZ010000082.1:0-3788 GCF_051956895.1 Neisseria sp. P0021.S006 | reverse complement strand
TATGCAGACAGGCTGTCCGATAAAGTGTCGGAACAGCCTGTTTTATTAACTGCATCTTATCCTTTCAGACGGCCTGAACCCAAACCCACATTCCAGGCCGTCTGAAAACCAATTTCAATGAAGTGAAAACCAACCTAAAGCTCAAATCATGATCAATCCCAGCTTCAAAGAATACCTTCCTTCCTACTATGTCAGCACGGCTAATCCCCATCCGTCTTATCCGACGCAGGAAGGCCGTCTGAAAACTGAAACCTGCGTTATCGGCGGTGGCCTGTCCGGCTTATGCACCGCCCTACCGCTTGCCGAAAACGGCCATGAAGTCATCGTACTTGAAGCCGCCC
Source organism: Neisseria sp. P0021.S006 (assembly GCF_051956895.1). Taxonomy (NCBI): domain Bacteria; kingdom Pseudomonadati; phylum Pseudomonadota; class Betaproteobacteria; order Neisseriales; family Neisseriaceae; genus Neisseria; species Neisseria sp. P0021.S006. Next base: position 3,447 of record NZ_JBQCWZ010000082.1, on the reverse strand, counting down.
GTATCGGTTTCGGCGCATCAGGCCGCAGCGGCGGACAAGTCATCAGCGACTTTGCCTGCGGCATGGAAGAAATCGAAAAACAAGTCGGTTTGGAACAGGCTCAATGGTTCTGGCAGCAATCTCTGCAAGCCGTTGAACTGGTTGACTCCCGCATTCAAAAACACAATATCCAATGCGATTGGCAACGCGGCTACGCTACCGTCGCCGTCCGTCCTCAGCATTGGGAAGAATTGCAACAATGGCACGAACACGCTCAAAAACATTATGGCGCAAGCCATTACCAGCTTTGGGATAAAGCCACGCTGAAGCAGCAACTTGCCAGCGATATGTATCAAGGCGCGCAATTTGATCCTTTATCCGGCCACTTACACCCACTCAATTACACCCTAGGCATTGCCAAAGCGGCAACCGATGCAGAAGCACAACTTTTTGAGCAATCCCCGATGACGCGTATCGAGCCATGCGATAACGGCTGGCTGGTTCATACGCCCAATGGCAGTGTTGAGTGCAAAAACCTCGTTTATGCCGTCAATACTTATGCAGGCTTACACCCAAAATTCAAAGTATTGGAACAAAAAGCCATTGCAGTCAGCACCTTTATCATCGCCACCGAGCCACTGTGCGAACGCGCCAAAGACCTGATCCGCAATAATATGGCCATCTGCGACAACCGCCACGTCCTCGACTACTACCGCCTCAGCGCCGACGGCCGCCTGCTCTTCGGCGGCAAAGACAACGAGTTTATCGATGACCCTGACCGCATGACTGAACTCGTCCGCCAAGATATGCTGAAAGTTTTCCCGCAACTTGCCGATATCAGAATCGAGCATTCTTGGGGCGGCGAATGCGACATTACGCGCAACCTCGCCCCACATTTCGGCCGCCTCGCCCCTACCGTTTTCTACGCCCAAGGCTATTCCGGACACGGCATGGCGATTACCGGCATTGCCGGTTTGGCGATTGCCGAAGCCATCATGGGCGATGACGGCCGTCTGAAACCTTTCGAGCAACTGCGCCACAGCAACATCATCACCCAACCATTCCTGCGCAAACTCGGCTCTTTTCTCGGCTCAAAATACTATCAATGGAAAGACAGCCACTAAACCCAAGCAACAAACATATTTCAGACGGCGGCAGATTCAAGTAAAATTCAGGCCGTCTGAAAGCTTAGATACGACAAAATTCAATCATTCATCAGCAAGGAAACCATTATGAGCAACCATCACAAACTCATCATCCTCGGCTCCGGCCCCGCCGGCTATACTGCCGCCGTCTATGCTGCCCGCGCCAATCTCAACCCTGTGATCATTACCGGCGTTGAGCAAGGCGGACAACTGATGACCACCACCGAAGTGGACAACTGGCCTGCCGATGCCGAAGGCGTACAAGGTCCGGAACTGATGGCCCGTTTCCAGGCTCATGCCGAACGCTTCGGTACTGAAATGATTTTCGACCAAATCCACACCGTTGATTTGCAAAACCGTCCGTTTACCCTTAAAGGCGATATGGGCGAATACACCTGCGATGCACTCATCGTTGCCACCGGCGCTTCCGCCAAATATTTAGGTTTGCCAAGCGAAGAAACCTTTGCCGGCAAAGGCGTTTCCGCCTGCGCAACTTGCGATGGTTTCTTCTACAAAAAACAAGATGTTGCCGTAGTCGGCGGTGGCAATACCGCTGTGGAAGAAGCCCTCTACCTTGCCAATATCGCCAACACCGTTACCCTGATTCACCGCCGCGACAGCTTCCGCGCCGAGAAAATCATGGTGGACAAACTGATGCAACGCGTCGAAGAAGGCAAAATCATCCTCAAGCTCAACAGCTCGGTTGACGAAATCTTGGGCGACGAAAGCGGCGTTACCGGTGCACGCCTGAAACACAATGACGGCAGCACTGAAGAAATCGCTGTAAAAGGCGTTTTCATCGCCATCGGCCACAAACCCAACACCGACATCTTCAAAGGTCAACTTGATATGGATGAAACTGGCTACCTGAAAACCAAAGGTGGTACCGGTGACAATGTCGGCGCAACCAATATCGAAGGCGTATGGGCGGCAGGCGACGTCAAAGACCATACCTACCGTCAAGCCATCACCAGCGCAGCTTCCGGCTGCCAAGCTGCGCTTGATGCCGAACGTTGGCTCGACCGCCACGGCGTATGAGCCTCTAAGCTACGTCCTATTCTTTAAAACATAATCAAAAGGCCATCTGAAATTTCAGACGGCCTGAGACCTTTGCAAAATTCCTTTCCCCCAACAGCCGAAACCTAAACACAGGTTTTCGGCTGTTTTTGTTTCGAATATCCACTGATTCTACTCAAATACCCCCCATAATCCCCCTTGGATACCCGATAATCAGGCATCCGGGCCGCCTTTTAGGCGCAAACAGGCACACTTAGCCTGTTAGCCGCTTTCAAAAGGTTCAAACACATCGCCTTCAGATGGCTTTGTGCACTTACTTTGAGCAGACCAAAATAGACTGCCCGGGCATAGCGGAATTTACGGTGCAGCGTACCGAAGCTCTGTTCGACCACATAACGGGTTTTTGATAAATATCGGTTACGTTTGGTTTGTGCTTCCGACAGCGGATGTTTGCGGTGGGCTTTGCGCATAATGCCGTCCTGCAGCCGATGCTCTTTCAGATGTTGCCGGTTTTCCTTACTGTCGTAGCCTTTGTCGGCATAGACGGTCGTACCTTTGGATAGGCCTTCCAACAAAGGCAACAGGTGTTTGCATTCATGGGCATTGGCAGGGGTAATGTGCAGTTTCTCAATATAGCCTTCCGCATCGGTACGGGTATGTTGTTTGTAACCGAGTTTGTAGAGGCCGCTTTTCTTTATCCAACGGGCATCGCTGTCTTTACTCGGTGTGGTTTGGCTGCTGACTTGTCCTTCTTCATCGACTTCTATGGCCTGACGCTGTTTGCTGCCGGCGGTCTGAATAATGGTGGCGTCAATGACGGTGGCAGATGCTTTCTCTACTTTTAGGTTTTTTTCGGTCAGTTGTCGGTTAATCAGTTTTAGCAGTTCAGACAGGGTGTCGTCTTGCGCCAGCCAGTTGCGGTAGCGGCATAAGGTGCTGTAATCGGGGATGCTCAGTTCGTCAAAACGGCAAAACAGGTTGAAATCGATGCGGGTGATGAGGCTGTGTTTGAGTTCGGGATCGGAGAGGCTGTGCCATTGTCCGAGCAGGACGGCTTTGAACATGGACAACAGGGGATAGGCGGGACGGCCGCGGTGATCTCTAAGGTAACGGGTTCTTTGACGATTCAGGTACTGTTCGATCGGTTGCCAATCAATTACCTGATCCAACTTCAATAGTGGGAAGCGGTCGATGTGTTTGACGATCATGGCTTGGACGGTTTGCTGAAAGAAGGTGGTCATGGAAAATCCCCTAAATGTCTTAGTAGGAATTTAGGGGATTTTGGGGAATTTTGCAAAGGTCTCAG
>NZ_JBQCWZ010000081.1:0-3892 GCF_051956895.1 Neisseria sp. P0021.S006 | reverse complement strand
CGCCAGCGGCGCACGGCTGTCTTTACCGGTCGCCAAAACCAGCACACCTGCGGCGATGGGTATCCATATTGCCAAGCTGAGTAGGTAGTTGGAAAACATAGTGGTTAACCTGTGGTTAAAATAAAAATGTGTTTATGTGGATATTTCTTCGTTTCAGACGGCCTGAAGGTTTAAGACCGTCTGAAACCTTATTCTTATCGGAACAATCCCCAGAAGGTCATGCCGAGCAGTACCAATACGCCGAATACCATAGCAGCGGCGTAGGTGTAGATAAAGCCGGTTTGGGCTTTACGCACTTGCGCAGCAATCGCGCCGACCAGTTTGGCGGAGCCGTTGACAATACCGTTGTCGATAATGGCGGTATCGCCGACTTTCCAGAAGAAGGTACCCAATGCGCGCGTGCCTTTAGCGAAGACGTTGAAATACAGGGCGTCGAGGTAGTATTTGTTTTCAAACAAAACGTAAATCGGACGGAACGCCTGTGCAATTTTCGCTGGCAGGTGCGGCAGTTTGACGTACAGGAGCCATGCGCTTAAGACACCTGCGATAGCAAGGTAGAGTACAGGCGAATGCAGGCTGTGTGACACCATTGCCAATGCGCCGTGGAACTCTTCCTTCATGATGTGCATGGTCGGATGCGCGTCGGCATTGACAAAGATTACGTCTTTAAAGAAATCGCCGTAAAGCATAGGCTCAATGGCAACGTAGCCGATGATAACGGACGGAATGGCCAGCAGAATCAAAGGCAGGGTAACAACCAACGGGCTTTCGTGCGGATTGTCGTTTTTGCCCAAGCCGTGATGCTCTTCGCCATGATGATCGTCATGATGCTCAGGCAGGTTGCGCCATTTCTCTTCACCGTGGAACACCATAAAGTATTGGCGGAACGCGTAGAACGCAGTAACAAACACACTGGCAAGGACCGCAAAATAGGCAAAGCCACTGCCCGGCAGGGTGCTGTATTTCGCCGCTTCGATAATCGAATCTTTGGAATAGAAGCCGGAGAAGAACGGCGTACCGATCAGCGACAAGTTACCGATCAGCATGGTCAGCCAAGTAATCGGCATGTATTTTTTCAGGTTGCCCATGTGGCGCATATCTTGGTCATGGTGCATACCGATAATCGCGCTACCTGCAGCCAAGAACAGCAAGGCTTTAAAGAAAGCGTGAGTCATCACATGGAACATCGCCACGGAATAGGCGGACGCGCCCAGAGCCACGGTCATGTAGCCCAGTTGCGACAGGGTAGAATACGCAACCACACGTTTGATGTCGTTTTGAATCACGCCCAAGAAACCCATAAACAGGGCAGTAATCGCACCGATTACCATGATGACAGACAGCGCAGTGCTGCTCATCTCATAAATCGGCGACATACGCGATACCATGAACAGACCGGCGGTAACCATGGTTGCGGCGTGAATCAACGCGGAAATCGGTGTCGGGCCTTCCATCGAATCAGGCAGCCAAACGTGTAGCGGGAATTGCGCTGATTTACCCATCGCACCCACAAACAACAGCAAACAGGTTACGGTAATCAAAGACCATTCCACACCGGGGAACAGTTGAATGGTGGCCGTCTGAACATTAGGCAGATAAGCGAATACATCTTGATAGCGCAGGCTGCCGCCGAAATAGGCAAGCACCAAGCCGATACCGAGCAAAAAGCCGAAGTCGCCGACACGGTTAACCAAAAAGGCTTTCAGGTTGGCAAAAATCGCGCTCGGACGTTTGAAATAGAAACCGATCAAGAGATACGACACCAAGCCCACAGCTTCCCAACCGAAAAAGAGCTGGATGAAGTTGTTGCTCATAATCAGCATCAACATGCTGAAAGTAAATAAAGAAATGTAGCTGAAGAAGCGTTGGTAGCCGACTTTTTCATCGTGCATATAGCCGATGGTGTAGATATGTACCATCAGCGATACGCCGGTGACCACGACCATCATCATCGCCGTCATCGTATCGACCAAGAAGCCGACGGAAAAATCCAAACCGCCCATCGTCAGCCAGGTATAGACATTCTCGTCAAACTTGGCGCGGCTGCCGTCGATAAAGCCCCACAGCACATAAGCCGACAACACGGCGGACACCGCCACGCCGAGTATCGTAACCGTATGCGCGCCGGCACGTCCGATTTTATTGCCGAACAAACCCGCAATCAGCGAGCCTGCCAAAGGCACGAGGGCAATGATGAGATATAAAGTCATGTCGTTCATTTTGGATGAACCTTTTTGATTTAAAAATCTATGTTTGTTTTGTCGGTCGGATTCCCTAATCCGACCAATCTACTTTGTCTTGGTTTTCAGACGACCTCACGCCATAAGGCAGGTTGTCCAACCTTAAATTTTTTTCCTTACAGGCTTCAGATTTTCAGCCAAACCGTGCAACAGCATTCAAATCCGATAAAGCTGCCTGTCTTGGCAACGCGCCCTAATCGCTTTAGTGATGATGTCGCGTGGATCTGCCAATTTGAAACCGTTCCTATCTAAGTCCAAGCGGTCTAGGTCAGTCAGCATTATTGTATCCAAAACCACGCCTGTTTCAGGTCTACGGTATTCCACCGCAATGCCTTGACAGCCCCTTGTATGAACTTGATACACAGAGCGTATCCATGTGTATTTCACCTTACCCGCCCCACAGCCGTGTATGCAATAAGACAAACCGTCTTCGTCCAAACGTATGAATTCCCGATCTCTGCCCGTATTGCGGCGCGAATTTTGCCACATCTTCCATCCGGCAATCCCGATACCCGCACACAAAACCGACAATAAGCCAAACAGCCAGCCCAACCGCCCAGCCCATGCAAACGCAAACCACACCAGCCAAATCGACAGGAAAAATGGGACAGCAACCCAGCACAAAACTAAAAGCGAACGCGGCTTAAACACCCATTGCTCGATATTCGCTTGATCGGTTTGTTCAGACGGCATCCGCCCTACCCTTTCAACTCGTCCAAATCGGCAACATTAATCGTTTGTCGGTTGCGATACACCAGCACCATAATCGCCAAACCGATGGCGGATTCGGCAGCAGCAACGGTCAGTACGAAGAATACGAAAATCTGTCCGGCGGTATCGCCTAGATGTTGCGAAAAGGCGATAAAGTTGAAGTTCACCGCCAAGAGCATCAGCTCGATGGACATCAGCAATACCAGCACGTTTTTGCGGTTCATAAAGATACCCATTGCGCTGATACCGAACAGGAGCGCACCCAATACCAAATAATGCGTCAAGGTAATCATGCTTTGCCCTCCCCTTCCGGCTTGAGGCCGTCTGAAACTTCGCTTTCTTCGGCAGATTCGACTTGCGGTTTGACCGCTTCCATTTTCACCAGACGCATACGGCCTTGATCGGCGCGTACTTTAACTTGGTCGGCAGGATCCATGCGTTTCGGATTAACCGTTTTACGGTGAACCAGAGCAATCGCGGCTACCATACCCAACAGCAGCAATACCGCCGCCAATTCAAACGGCAACAGATAGTCGGTATAAATACGGCTGCCCAAATCGCGGATATTGTTGTAATCGGCCGGAATGTCTTTCATCAGGCCAAATGCGGCAAGGTCGGTTTTCGGGTTGACCAAAATCAGGATCAGGGTAACCGCCAACAATGTGCCAACCACACCGGCAACAGGCGCATGACGCCAGAAACCGGCGCGCATTTCCTCAATGTCGATGTTCAACATCATTACAACGAACAAGAACAACACCATCACGGCGCCGACGTAAACCACCACCAGCGTCACGCCCAAGAATTCGGCCTGCATCAGCATCCAAAGCATCGCGCTCACGCAGAAGGTCAGCACCAGATGCAAAGCGGCGTGAACAGGGTTTTTAGCGGTGACGGTACGAACCGCACCGTACAAAACGATAGCGGCAAGAATATAGAAC
>NZ_JBQCWZ010000080.1:0-4014 GCF_051956895.1 Neisseria sp. P0021.S006 | reverse complement strand
GTTTAATAAAAAATAACAATATCCCACATGCACACCGCAATGCTTTTTTCCCTCCTCCTTATAGAAAGGATATTGCAATGCCCTGCTTGACCCGTACGTTGCCTCGTCTGACTGTCTTCCTGCTGTCCACCTTCGCGGCATTCTCCGCAGCTGCACACGGAAACCACACACATTGGGGTTACACCGGACACGACTCCCCCGAAAGCTGGGGTGAGCTTTCTGAAGAGTTCCGTTTATGCTCTACAGGCAAAAACCAATCCCCCGTCAACATTACCGAAACCGTCTCCGGCAGACTGCCCGCCATCAAAGTCGATTACAAGCCGAGCGCGGTTAACGTGGAAAACAACGGCCACACCATCCAAGTCAACTACCCCGAAGGCGGCAATACCCTCAGCGTGAACGGTCGCACCTACACCCTGAAACAATTCCATTTCCACGTACCCAGTGAAAACCAAATCAAAGGCCGCACCTTCCCAATGGAAGCCCACTTCGTCCACTTGGACGAAAACCGCCAGCCTTTGGTATTGGCAGTATTGTACGAACCCGGCAAAACCAACGACCGCCTGGCTCCGATATGGAACGTGATGCCGATGAAAGAAGGAAAGGTAAACCTCGACAAAGCCTTCGACGCCAGCACCCTGTTGCCGAAACGGCTGAAATACTACCGCTTTGCCGGTTCGCTGACCACACCGCCGTGCAGCGAAGGCGTATCGTGGCTGCTGTTGAAAACCTACGACCACATCGATCAGGCGCAGGCAGAAAAATTCACCCGCGCCATCGGCTCGCATAACAACCGCCCCGTCCAGCCGCTTAACGCGCGCGTTGTCATCGAATAAACAGTAAAGCCATAAATGAAAAGGTCGTCTGAAAACCTAAATTTGGTTTTTCAGACGACCTTTTTTCGCTCTTCATCACAATATTTCCTGAACAAAGTCATCTGCTTGAGTTTCAACTCAAGTCGAGACCTTTGCAAAATTCCCATGAAAAGATTTGGGGAATTTTGCAAAGGTCTCACAAAGTTCCTACAGAACTAAAATGTAAAGGGCAACCTGCACTCGCATCTATCAATGTAAAGGCTGCTTTGTTTTCAGCCTGTCTGAAACGATCAAAAAACAGTATGATTTGTCTGTTTTATGTTTGGAGGAGTCATCCATGATCGCAGCTACCATCACGATCCAAGACCAAAATCTCGCCGGCAAAGTATTGCATGAGCTGTTTTTAAAATTTAGAACCAAGCACATCAGCGCGGCGGATCTGATTGCCGAACGCGTGCGGCAGGAAGTTGCAGCCTACAACAACCGCGCCGCCGATGTCCTCTTACGCCACAGCCTCGTTATCCCCACCGATCTCGGCGACATCGTGATTCGGGAAACGCACGGCAAAAAAGGCACGCACCCGCAACCTGTGGACGTGGAAAAGCAAATCGCCGTCGCTTTGAAAGCTTTTGAGCAAAATTCGTTTTTCATCCTTGCCGACAATCGCCAACTGGAAACGCTGGACGATATGGTGTGCCTGCATGACGGGCTGGTCGTCAATTTCATCAAACTCACGCCGCTAGTAGGCGGATAAGCAGCCTGAAAACCGCCGCGCAACGCTACCTCACCTTTGTAGAAGATGCCCCATACAGCCTGAATAGTGCGGACAAGAAAACCCTTACCGACGTTATCCACCTTTGCAGCGAAATAACCAACACATTGATACGCAAGGACAGTCCTATGAGCCAAAACCAAACCGTGCAGATTTCCGACAGCCACCGTGCCAAGTTCAATCAGCTTCTCAACACACTGGAAAAAGAATGGCTCCAAAGCCGTTCACACGAATACGACACGATAAACCTGAAGCTCTGCCCTAGTTTTGCCGAAGTGGAGAAAGCCGCACCCGGATACCGCGTCGATTTGCTGATCCACTGCATTGATTTGATACGCGGCTGGGGACGGAATAAAATTTTTAAAAACAAAGGCGAGGACAGGATACACAATTACGGCACCATCCGTGTAGCAGTAGCGATGGCTCTGGCGCGTAAAACGTTGCCGATGACGGAGCAGGATGTGCAGCGTATTTTTGCCGCCATGCTTGACGATAACGGGCTGTCCAAGCGGGAGGCAGATTACTATCCACTCAAATATCTGATAAACCAAATCAAAAAACAGTTTCCAAATCCGAGCGAAACGCTTTCAGACGGCCTGAAAAACGCCTGCGACCGTTACCGCGTCTTTGCGGAAAACCTATGGGACAAGAAAGCCGCTACCGCCAACCTTGCCGCCCTGGCAGAACTGGCAGGCGGTTCCGCCGAAGCCTGTTTTCCCGCCCAAGACGACGAGTTTGCCCGATACGCCAATCCGCAACTTGCTGCTCTGCCGCCCGAACAGCAGAACGTATGGAGCAAAATCATTGCGCTTGCCCTATCCGCCAATGCGGGCAAGCCGAGCGAAAAATACCTGAAAGAAGCCAAAACGCTGATTGACACATTGGGTGCGGACAGGTTCAAAAAAATGCTGCACGACTGGATAGAATTTGTCTGCGGCAGCGAAGTGCAGACCGAAACTGTCACCCACAGAGCATACAGCTACGACACCCATGTCCTGCCCGTTTGCAGCATCAACCAAACCGTGCTCAAAGGGCTGGTATGGATGTGCAGCCATTTCCACGACAGTGCCACCCTGTCCGCCCTTACCCAACTTGCGCTGCATTCATACGAAAAAATCCCCAATCTCGGGGCGCGCTATGCTTCCATAGGCAACGCCTGCTTCTATGCGCTGTTCCGCTCCAAAGGGCTGGACGGCATCGCCAGCCTCTCTCGCCTGCGCCTTCGGATTAAGTTCAGCAACGCGCAGAACGCGATTGCCAACTATCTGGACGAAGCCGCTGCGCAGCGGGGTGTATCCCGCAACGAAATCGAAGACATGGCGGTGGACGATTTCGGCTTGCAGAAAGGCTGCCGAGACTACGACTTCGGCGGCTACACCTGCCGTCTGGCGGTTACGGGCATAGGCAAGTCCGAACTGCGCTGGTTCAAACCCGACGGCTCGCCGCAGAAAACCGTACCCACCTTCGTGAAAACCGACCATGCCGACAAACTGAAAAAGCTCAAAGCCACACAAAAAAACCTCAACACCACGCTCACAGCCCAACGCGACCGCTTGGACCAGATGATGCGCTCCGAACACCGCGTACCGCTGGAACACGCCGAACAGTATTACTGGCAACACGGACTGATGTCCTGCCTCACGCGCTCATTAATATGGCAGTTTTTCCGTGATGAAAACGATACGCAGGGCAAATCCGCGCTGTGGTTGGACGGAACATGGGTGGACGAAACGGGGGAGCAAACCGATGTTTCAGACTGCCTGCAAGTCAGCTTGTGGCATCCCGCGCTTGCCACGCAGCAAAGCATCGCCCAGTGGCGCAAACTGCTGCAGGACAAAGAAATCCGCCAGCCGCTGAAACAGGCATACCGTGAAATCTATCTGCTCACCGAAGCCGAAATCAACACCAAAACATACAGCAACCGTTTTGCCGCCCACATCCTGAAACAACACCAATACATGACGCTTGCCAAAGGACGCGGCTGGAGGGGCTCACTGGCAGGCGCGTGGGATGGCGGCGACGACGCAACCGTCTCGCTGGAATTGCCCGAATACAACCTGCTCGCCCAATTTTGGGCAAACGCAGTGGATAGCGAAGAAGCATGGACGGAAAGCGGTATCTGGCAGTATGTCAGTACCGACCAAGTGCGCTTTCACCGGTTGGACGACGATTACCATGCCACCGTGCTGGACTTAATTGATATCCCGCCGCGCGTGTTTTCCGAAGTATTGCGCGACGTCGATTTGTTTGTCGGCGTGGCAAGCGTGGGCAACGACCCGACTTGGGAAGATAACGGCGGAGAGGCACGTTTTTACAGCTACTGGCAGAGCTATTCCTTCGGCGATTTGGGCGAAGTGGCCAAAACCCGCAAAGCCGTACTGGAAACCCTGCTGCCGCGCCTGAAAATCGCCAAGGTTGCCCACATAG
>NZ_JBQCWZ010000079.1:0-4026 GCF_051956895.1 Neisseria sp. P0021.S006 | reverse complement strand
ATACTGTATAACTATAATATACTCCCTTCTCTAAGTAAAATCATAACAACAGAAATAAAAATGCACAGGCCGTCTGAAAAATACTTTCAGACGGCCTGTGCATTTTTATTTCTGTTTACCGCAAGTTAAAACGACCTCACCAGTGACAAACCGACTTCGTTTTGTTTGTAGCTGTACAGCCAGTCGGTGTTGCCGTTAACGCGGCGGTGTTTATAGCTGAGGACGGGCTTAAGGCCGGCGAATTTCCAGCGGTCAGCGCCTATGCTGAGGCGGTAGGTTTGTTCTTTGTCGCGGCGGCGTTGTTCGAGGACGGCATTCTCTTCCCTATGGCTGCGGATGCCGAAGGTAGCAGACACGGAAACGTCGAAACCGGCTTCAAACATTTTTGCCGCACCCAGCCGTGCGGAAATTTGGCGATAGCTGTCCACAGGGTCTTTCGTTTTGCGCTGCTGCCAGTCTATGCCACCGTAGAGCATCAGGTCGTTGCGCGGAAAATAAGACAAGGTGTTGTAAACGGAGAGGAGGCTGCCGTCGAGCAAACGGGTTTTGTCTGCATAAGAAAGGTGTTTCCACTCAGCTTCCGTGTTCCATGTCCAATCGCCCTTGTCGAGGTTCCATTCGTTGCGCACACCATAGGCGCGGTTGAGGGTTTTGCTGCCGCTGCCATTCCATTCGACAAGTGGTGCGAAGGCGAAAGTGTGGCGCTGGTTTTCAAACTGATAGCCTGCACTGAGGTTGAGCGTGTGTTCGTTGAAATCTTTATGGTCGCGGTAGAAGCGGCCATAGCCGAGCGCGCGAGCGGCAATGCCGTGGTGTCCTTTAACCTGCCAGCGGCGGACGGCGGCGGCTTCGTATTTGATGCCGTTGGCGGAAATGGGTTTGTCGCCTGAAAATTCTTCCCAACATTCGCCGTCGATTTCGGTTTTACACCACACTTTGCCGCTGGCTTCGTTGATGTTGCTATTGTGGACGGCGCCGACGGAGAGGCTGCCTTTCCAGCTTTGACGCTGGTTCAAGGCATCTTGGAAATGGGCGATGTTTTCTTTGACGGCTTCAGGCAAGTCTTCGTTTTGAAGGTGTACAAATTCAGAAGATGCTTCGCGGTTCAGACGGCCTTCAAAAAGCAGGCGTGCGTAATCAAGCCGTCCGCGTGTAAAATCGGGATGACGTTGCAACAGGGTTTCGTATTCTTGTTTGGCGGCTTTCCACTTACCTTCGCCTCGTGCAAGAGAAGCACGGGCAAACGAAGCGATATCGGGATCGTATTCGGTTTGCTGGGTATAACGCTCCAGCAGAGGGCGAACGGTTTGCCAATCGCTGCGGTTGACAGCATTAAACAGTGCCTCGCCTTGGTCGGCTTCGGAGTCGCTCTCGGCTGTCTTCCCGGTATGCGGAGCAGAAATATCGAGATGATATTCGCGCACTTTTTGTTCCTGCTCCTGCATGGTTTGGCGGGTATCCTGCCACAGGCGTTGCGCGGTGCGGTCGTCTGAAAAATCAGAACGCGGCGCGGCAAGGACGGGAGCAGAAAGAAGCAGAATCAGGCAGGCAGACGGTTTGTACATGGGATCGGCTTTCCGGTCGCAAGTTTCAGACGACCTTGAGAAATTTGGAAGCAAGTGTTTAAAAAAGCCTGCGGATGGCAGGCTTTATTTTACTTAAAGACAGATTTTAGCGTTTTACGCCGCCGTATGCCGTATCCAGATTGCGGTCGGTCTTAAATTTGGCAACACCGGCCAACGCGCTTGCACCGTTGCCGAAGAAGTGGCCTTCGGTTTTACCGAAGTGGCCGTTGGCGCGAGCGTAGCCTTCAAATGATGCGCTGGATGGCTTGATGCGGGAATGGATGTCCATCTGTACAGCGTTATTTTTCATAGAACCGGTCAAGACGCGTTGACCGAAGTCTGCGCGCAAAGTACCAACCATCGGGTTGTTGCCGGTGTAGTTATTGATACCTTTAACTGCGTAGTTGGCTACACCGGATACAGGCATAGAGGTAGCGCGTTTGTCGCCGGAGTAGAAAACGCCGCGGTTAGAGCCTTTAGCGTATTCTTTACCGACCCACTCACCGTAGTATACTTCAGAGTCACCGCTCTTGATGGTGTTGAACGCATAGCGGCCGAGGTTTTGACGGGTATATGCGTCGTTAACCTGTACGGTTTTCACGCCATTGCGGTCTGCATTGCCAGGCATACGGTTTACGTTGGTGTAGTACACGCCTGAACGGTAGGCAGCGTGTTTCATCACTTTTTCGCCTTCGGCTTCAGATGCAGGCTTGCCCCATTTTTTGCCGTATTTGTGATTTTTGTAGCCATACTCGAATGGGTTATAGGCATTATTAGCTGCAAATGCGCCTACGCTGAACACAACAGCCAAAACAGCAGCGGTGGTTTTTTGCAGATTCAGTTTCATTGAACACTCCTTGAGGTAAAACGATGGTGGGGAAAATTATGTTTCGTTGTGAGTAGAACATATCGTTATGTGAGGAGGTCTTTTTGTTCTGCAAAGCATTTTATAGGGGAAGTGTTAGCACAGAATTAGTAAATATCCTAACAATCCCCTACAAAGCGAAATTCTTTATTTTTAATTCGATACAGCCTGTATCACCTACCCTAAAACGGCAAAGAATATATTGAAACTGCCTGCCCGATACACCATAATGACCCTATAAATACTCGGAAAAAAGGTTAACGCCATGTGCCAACTGCTCGGCATGAATTGCAACACTCCCACAGACATCATGTTTTCTTTTGAAGGCTTCCGCCGTCGAGGCGGCATTACCGACCACCATGCCGATGGTTTCGGCATCGGTTTCTTTGAAGGCAAAGGCGTGCGCTTGTTTCACGACGACAAACCCAGTGCCAACTCGCCCGTTGCCGACTTGGTGCGCGCCTACCAAATCAAATCCGAAAACGTTATCGCCCATATCCGCAAGGCCTCACAAGGTCAGACCTCATTGGCGAACACTCATCCCTTCATGCGCGAGATGTGGGGCGAATATTGGCTGTTTGCCCACAACGGCCATTTGATTGATTTTTACCCCGAGCAGGGCGAGTACTACCATGCCGTCGGCACGACCGATTCCGAACGCGCGTTCTGCTTTATCCTCAACCGCCTGCGCAGCCGCTTTGCCACCAAGCCCGAACCTTAAGTTTTGTTTGATGCCATTGCCGGCCTAACCCATGAAATCCGCCGCTACGGCTTGTTCAACTTTGTGATGTCCAACGGTGACTGCCTGTTTGCCCACGCCAGCACCTTGCTGCACTACATCGTGCGCAAAGCCCCGTTTGGCAAAGCGCGTTTGCTGGACGATGATGTCATGGTCGATTTTTCAGAAGTGACCACCCCGAACGATAAAGTTTCCGTCATCGCCACCCTGCCCCTGACACGAGATGAAACCTGGTCGCAATTGGCAGTCAATGAATTGGTGATGTTTCAAGACGGCGACATTGTCCTCAGCGACCGCCCCAACAATCCGGTTTACATGAGTGCGGAAGAGGGTTTGGAAATCGCCCGCGCCGTCGGTGTATCGGTTTAACGGTTGATTGACTGAAAAACTCAAGGCCGTCTGAAAGGGCAACTTTGCCAAAGTTGCCCTTTCAGACGGCCTTTTTATACTTAATCCATAGTCAAAGCGTTTACTATACGAAAATAGCGCAATCCGCTACAATAATAGGTCACAAACAATGAATTCAATTGCTTAGCGACCTTGCCGAGCGTATGACAAGGAAACCCGATGAAGTGCCCGTTTTGCCAACACCCCAATACACAAGTAGCCGACTCGCGATGGCTGGAAGACACCAACAGCATCCGTCGCCGTCGCAAATGCTTGGAATGCGGACAACGCTTCAGCACCTTTGAAACCGTTGAAATGCGGATGCCGCAAGTCATCAAATCCAACGGCACACGGGTTCCCTTCAATCCGCACAAACTGCAAACCAGCCTTGAGCGCGCGCTGCACAAACGCCCTGTCACACAAGAACAAATCGATGAAACCGTTGCCCTTATCGAGCAGCGCCTCTACCG
>NZ_JBQCWZ010000078.1:0-4042 GCF_051956895.1 Neisseria sp. P0021.S006 | reverse complement strand
GCAGAAAAGAAGCCCTCGCCTGGAGCGGCATTTGGGTGACCGTATCCTGCACGTTTGCAGGCTGGCTCTATTTTGAACTGGCGGGCAACCCGACTTACGGGGCCGTTGTCGCCAAAGAAAAAGTCCTCGAATTCTTCACCGGCTATGTACTCGAAAAATCCCTTGCCGTCGATAACATCTTCGTTTTCCTGATGATTTTCGGCTACTTCAAAGTAGAACCCAAATTCCAACACCGCGTCTTACTCTATGGCGTATTCGGCGCCATCGTCCTGCGCGCCATCATGATCTTCATCGGCGCAGCCTTGGTACAACAATTTGAATGGATTTTGTACCTCTTCGGCGCATTCCTCTTATACACCGGCATTCACATGATGAAGCCCGAAGCCGAAGTTGAGGAAGACCTTTCCCAAAACAAGATCCTAACCCTGCTCAAAAAAGTCATCCCGACCAGCCAACAGTTTGACGGTGAAAAATTCTTTACCATCGAGAACGGCAAACGTATCGCTACGCCGCTTTTGCTGGTATTGATTATGATCGAATTGAGCGACATCATCTTCGCCGTGGACAGCATCCCTGCTATTTTCGCCGTAACCACTGACCCTTTCATCGTCCTCACTTCCAACATTTTTGCCATTTTGGGCCTGCGTGCCATGTACTTCTTACTGGCAGACTTTGCCGAACGCTTTATTTTCCTCAAATACGGCTTGGCTTTCGTGTTGAGCTTTATCGGTATCAAGATGCTGATTATGCACTGGGTACATATCCCGATTTCCATTTCCCTGTCCGTCGTCTTCGGCGCACTGGGCGCGTCCATCCTGACTTCTTTGGTGTACACGCGTCAGCAAGAGAAAAAATAATCTGCCGATATAAAAAGGCCGTCTGAACATTTCAGACGGCCTTTTCAAATATCAAACACCAGCTTATTTAGCAGCGTCTTTCAATTTGTCGGCAGCTTCTTGAGTCGCATCGGCTGCTTTACCCATAGCGTCTTTAGCTGCGTCTTTGGCAGCATCCTTAGCATCAGAAACAGCTTCTTTAGCTTCTTCAACCGCTTTACCGGCAGCATCTTTAGCGTCAGAAACTGCTTTATCCGCAGTTGCTTTAGCATCTGCAGCAGCGTCTTTAACATCAGAAACAGCTTGCTCAGCCGCACCTTTGGCTTCAGAAGCAGCAGCATCAACAGCAGAAGCTGCATTTTCAGCAGCAGCGTTTACATCGGAAGCAACAGCAGAAGCCGCCTCTTGGGTTTCTTTTTTCGCTTCTTGTGTACACGCCGCCAAGCCGGCTACCATCATTGCAGCAATCAATAATTTTTTCATGTTGTATATCCTTTGGTCTAAAAAATATCCGTCAAAACTGACAGACCCAAAAATCATAACATAATAAATGCTCAAAAAAGGAAGAATTAACGCCAAATAACAGCCAATTTACGTTTTTTGAAAAAAATTTCAAAAAAATAGTTGACGAAAAGAAACAAGTTCCCTATAATGCACAGCTTATCGGGTCGTTAGCTCAGTCGGTAGAGCAGCGGACTTTTAATCCGTTGGTCGAGCGTTCGAATCGCTCACGACCCACCAAAATATGAAAACCTGCCTTGAAAAAAGCAGGTTTTTTTATATTCTCCATCAAGCCTTTCTTCACTCAATACCTCCCTTATTATCAACATCAAGAATATTCGAGCTTTGTCACAATGCTGTTATAGATGTAACTGAAAGCATCACAAACCTCTTAAATCAATCAAACCCAACTCCCCACACATCATATTTTTCTAAAAACTTCCAAATACCTACCATCAACCCACGCTAAATCCTCTTGTATGCCAGACAATTTAGGCATAGACTAAAACTACATCCAACTACAACAACAGGAGAAGGTTTGATGAAACAACTGTCTATGTATATCAACGGCCGCTTTGAAACCGACTTTAACGGTACATGGCGTGATGTATTGAATCCGGCAACCGAAGAAGTCATCGCGCGTGAGCCTAAAGGCGGAAAAGCCGATGTTGATCGTGCCGTTGCCGCGGCCAGAGATGCGCAAACTGCATGGGAGCGTTTGCCTGCCGTTGAACGCGGCGCATACCTGCGCAAAATCGCCCAAGGCATCCGCGAACGTGCCGACGAGCTGACCGACACTATTGTTGCTGAAGGCGGCAAAACCAAAGACTTGGCACGCATAGAAGTCATGTTCACTGCCGACTATCTCGATTATCAAGCCGAATGGGCGCGCCGTTATGAAGGCGAAATCATCCAAAGCGACCGCCCGCGCGAAAATATTTTATTGTTCAAACGTCCTTTGGGCGTAATCGCCGGCATTTTGCCGTGGAACTTCCCATTCTTCCTGATTGCCCGAAAAATGGGCCCGGCTTTGGTAACAGGCAATACTATCGTCGTCAAACCAAGCAGCGTTACCCCGATTAACTGCCACATTTTTGCTGAAATCGTTCACGCTTCAGGCTTACCGGCCGGCGTATTCAACGTCGTCAACGGCCCTGGCGCAGAAATAGGCAATGCCTTGGCATCGCATCCGCAAGTCGATATGGTCAGCCTGACCGGTTCTGTCGATGCAGGCCGCCAAGTAATGGAAGCCGCCGCCACCAACATTACCAAAGTCTCACTGGAACTGGGCGGCAAAGCCCCTGCCATCGTTTTGAAAGACGCGGATTTGGACTTGGCAGTGAAATCCATCTTGGCTTCACGCGTGGGCAATACCGGCCAAATCTGTAACTGCGCCGAACGCGTATATGTCCACAGCAGCCTGAAAGACGCATTTATCGAAAAAATGACCGCCGCAATGAAAGGCGTGCGCTACGGCAACCCGGCCGAAGCCGAGCCAGGCGCACTGGAAATGGGCCCGTTGATTGAAGAGCGCGCCGTCAAAGCCGTTTCCGAGAAAGTCGAACGCGCCGTCAAACAAGGGGCGACACTAGTCTGCGGCGGCAAACGTGCCGATGGCAAAGGCTACTTCTTTGAACCTACCCTGCTGACCGATACCGACAACAGCATGGACATCATGAAGGAAGAAACCTTCGGCCCAGTCCTGCCGGTTGCCACTTTCGACACGCTCGACCAAGTCATAGCCTTGGCAAACGACAGCGAATTCGGCCTGACCAGCTCCGTCTATACCACCAATCTGAATGAAGCGTTTTATGTAACCCGCCGTCTGCGTTTCGGCGAAACCTACATCAACCGCGAAAACTTCGAAGCCATGCAGGGCTTCCATGCCGGTTGGAAAAAATCAGGTATCGGCGGCGCGGACGGTAAACACGGTTTGGAAGAATATCTGCAAACCCAAGTCGTTTATTTGGAAACCAATATCTAACTGCCCTTCATAAAACAAAAGGCCGTCTGAAACCGATTTTTCAGGTTTCAGACGGCCTTTCTGCCTTTATAGAAAAAAACACCGACATCGCGTAAAATAGAGCCAATTTTTCACTTTATTCAGGCCGTCTGAAAACTCCGACAGCCTGACTCATTTTTCCGGAAAACACCATGAGCGAACAAAACAATCCTCAAATCGAGCCGCAGTTGGACGAAAACCAAATCATCGCCCTGCGCCGCGAGAAACTGCACAACATCCGTAAAGAACGCAATGCCTACCCTAACGATTTCAAACGCGACAGCTTTGCCGCCGACCTGCACACCCAATACGGTGAAATCAGCAAAGAAGAACTCGACCCGCAAGGCATTCCCGTCAAAGTGGCCGGCCGTATGATGCTCAAACGTCAAATGGGCAAAGCCAGCTTCGCCACCATTCAAGACGTTACCGGTCAAATCCAGCTTTATTTGAATAACAAAGGCGTGAGCCAAGAAGTTTTGGACGACTTCAACCACTGGGACTTAGGCGACATCATCGGTGCGGAAGGTACTTTGTTCAAAACCAACCACGGCGAATTGACCGTGCGCGTGTCCAACATCCGCCTGCTGTCCAAATCCCTGCGCCCGCTACCCGACAAACACAAAGGTTTGAGCGATCAGGAAACCAAATACCGTCAACGCTACGTCGATTTGATTGCCAACGAAGAATTGCGCAATACCTTCAT
>NZ_JBQCWZ010000077.1:0-4130 GCF_051956895.1 Neisseria sp. P0021.S006 | reverse complement strand
ATCAATATCCATGAAACCAATTCAGACCACTGTTTTATTCTAAAGGCGTCACTTGGCCTACACATTTAATGCCCAAGATACGCGGAAACTGGACAGACAGCGATTTGCCTTCGCGTGTGAAAATCTAGGAATGGTTGATGCCGAAGCCTTTGATTTTTACCAGTGACCAACTCTCTTTGATATCAGGTGTTGGCACGTCTTGATAAATCAGTTGCTCTGGACCGCCGGCTTGATAGATTTTTACGGCTTTCATAATACCTCCCTAAGAATCTGATGCTTTCAGGTAGCCTACTGCCAATTTTACTTTCCTAACAACCCATTTTTCTCCAAATACTCCCGCGCTACGTTTTCCGCGCTTTCGCCTTGCACTTTCACGCGGTAGTTCATCTCACTCATTTCCTCTTCGCTAATTTTTCCCGCCAGTCGGTTAAGTGCGGTCACAATTTGAGGATTTTTTTCAGCAAATTCTGCTTTCATCAATGGCGCACCCTGATAAGCAGGAAACAGGGAAATATCATCTTTCAGTAGGCGCAATTGATATTGTTTCAATTCTGCATCGGTGGAAAAGGCTTCCACTAGGTCGATTTTGTCATTCAACAATGCCGTATAGCGTAAGGCAGGTTCCAAGCTAACAATATGTTTTAGCGTGATACCGGCTGCCTGCATGCCTTTATAGCCATCCGCTCGGTCGATAAATTCCAGTGAGAAACCTGCTCGGATATTGGGCGCTACCTGCTTCAAGTCGCTGATTGTCTTCAGTTGGTGCGATGCACCGTAGCTTTCTTTGACCGCCAACGCGTAAGTGTTCTGATAAGACATTGGTGGCAGAAACTCTAGCTGATATTGTTCCGCCAATAATTGTTTGCCCCGTTGATAGGTTTCATCTGGCGACAGATGGCGGTTCTTCTGTTCAGTTGGTACTTGTACTAAGGCTTCCAGCACTGTGCCGGTGAATTCAGGATAAATATCGATTTCGCCACTATTCAGTGCGCTAAACAGGAAAGTAGTTTTGCCAAAATTAGGTTTGACTGTGACTTTCACGTTCGAATTCTCACGTTCAATCAATAATTTATACATGTTAATCAGAATATCCGGCTCACTCCCCATTTTGCCGGCAACCACCACGTTTTTTGTAGCAGGTGTAAATGAAATCTGAGACAGACCGAGTGCGCCGAAGCCCACCACCAATGCAAGAATAATCGGCAACTTGCGTCGTGATTTCTGCAACAGCCCGATAATGCCGCTTACACCGACAGCCAATAATGCGGAGAGCAATGCGCCGGTAAACGTCATTGTCATGTTGTTGCGATCGATACCGAGCAGAATCAGGTTGCCCAAACCGCCTGCTCCGATTAACGCCGCCAGAGTTGCCGTGCCGACAATCAGCACTGCCGCCGTGCGAATGCCCGAAATCATGGCAGGCAAAGCCATCGGCAGTTCAATCCGCCACAATGATTGCCAGCGCGATAGTCCGAATGCGGTGTACGCATCTTGAATCGATTGGTCGATTTGGGTCAGCCCCAAATAGGTATTTTGAAAAATAGGCAACAGCGCGTATAGCGTGAGCGCAATCAAGACGGGCGGCGAACCGATACCGACAAACGGAATCAGCAAACCCAGCAGCGCCAAAGACGGAATGGTTTGCAATATATTGGTAAACTGCAATACCGCTTCCGCTGCCCGCTGTCTGCGCGCAAACAACACGGCGGCAGGCACCGCAATTGCCACTGCCGCGAGCAAAGCCAGGCCGGAAAGCCATAAATGCGTAAGCAGCATTTGCCAGAGTTCTGCCAGGGTAACGTTTAGGGATGAGAACATAGTTTTAAATTTTATGTTTAGTACGTTGAATAATAGATGTTTATGTTTGCTTTACAGCAAGGTATTAGCGCCTTGAAAGAGGTTTCAGACGGCCTTCACCATCATAACACTGCCCTTCTCACAGCTTCCTGTCCCTGTTTATCCAACCGTAAGAATTGGTGGATGATGCGTTCGGCATCGGGTGCATCGGCGGTGGAAAACAGCGATTGCACATAATCATTTGCCGGCTGCTTTTTGATTTCTTCAGGTGTGTCGATTTGTACCAGTTTGCCATTATGCATTACACCGATACGGCAAGCGAGTTTGGCGGCTTCCTGCATATCATGGGTAACGAAAACGATAGTGGTGCCAAATTTTTGGTGAATCATAGCAATTTGGTCTTGCAGCACGGTGCGTACCAGCGGGTCAAGTGCTGAAAACGGTTCGTCCATCAGCAGAACTTGAGGCTTGGCTGCAATGGCTCGCAAAATACCGATGCGCTGCTGTTCACCGCCGGAAAGTTCGTGCGGATAGCGGTCGCGGTAGTGCGCAGGGTCAAGTTCCACCAGCTCCAATAATTCATTCACACGCGTTTTGCGTTCGGCTTTCGGCCAGCCCAGTACGTCAGGCATGAGTTCGATATTTTCCGCGACGGTCATGGTGGGGAAAAGTGCGATTTGCTGCAATACGTAACCAATTTGGTGGCGGAGCTGGCGGATGTCGTAGTCTTTAATCCGTTTCCCGTGCAGATAAACGTTGCCATCGGTCGGTTCAATTAGCGCGTTAATCATGCGTAAAGTGGTGGATTTGCCGCTGCCCGAGCTACCTACCAACACGAAAAATTCACCCTGATAAATGGTCAAATCCAAATCGCGCACAGCATATTTGCCGTCATAATGCTTGCCTGTGCCACGAAACTCGATAAATGGGACAAGATTATTTTGCATATTGTGCCTTTACTACGTCTTCAAAACTAATCGGTGCGCGTCCCAACAACTGCGACAGGTCGTCTGAAACGGTAGCAAGCTCGCCTTTGGCAATGGCAGTGTAGGTAGAAACCCAGGCTTCAATCTGCCAATCGGGAGTGTCAGGATACTCAGCTTTGCGGCTGGCGAAGGCTTCTTCCACAGTTTCATTGTGGTAGCAGTGCGGTTTGCCGGTGATTTCGGTTAAGACGGCGGCTATTTCAATAAAACTTAATGATTGGGAACCGGTCAGTGTGTAGGTCTGATTATCGTAGTGGTGATTGTCGCAAGCGATGTCGGCGATGATGTTTGCCGCTGCTTGGGTGACATCGTGCTGCGAAACGCAGGCAACGCGCCCGTCGTCGGCTGGGCCTGCGATGATGCCATCTGCGTTAGCAATTGTTGCCATCATCTCACTGTAAAAATTGTCGCGCAGAAAGGTGTAGCGCATATTTGTTTGCCGGATTGCATTTTCGGTAACCGCATGAGTGCGCGCCAGCGTGAAGGTACTGTCCAACGCCGCTTGAGCAAAAGAGAGATAGACAATATGCTTCACGCCCGCTTCCGAAGCAGCCTGCACCAAAGTCAAATGCTCCTGTTCGCGCATCGGACTTTCGGCGGCGGACACCATAAACAGCACGTCCACCCCATTTAAAGCCTGCTTAGCAAGCTCCAAATCGCCATAGGCAAACCGTCGCGCCTCGCAGTTCGTGAGATTGGGCGCTTTGGCGGGGTTACGCAGCGGCAGGATAAGCGGCAGGCCGCATGTGCTCAGATGACGGGCGACCATACCGCCGATGTTGCCGCTGGAGCCAGTGATGGCTAGATTCATGTTGTTTTCCTTATGCGTTTTCTAAAGAGATAGCTTTGCTGTTTACAGGGTTTCTGTAAAACCATGTGCATGCTGCTTTTTGAGTTTCAGGTAGACTGAATAGATTCAAGGGATGGTTTATTGATGGTTATTATTGTAGCAGTTTTCCTACATACGATAAGCCGCGAAAGACTTACTTGATTATTAAGCTGAATAATACCGCAGGGCGATTTTTCAGGTATATTACGACCAAGCAGGTAATGGAAAACAGGCAGACCCCGACTATATGCGCTGGCAGCCTGTTGCAGTATGGGATGCCTACCTGCGCTACAAAATCGGCAAAAACCTGACTGCCGAGCTGGTGGGCAGCAACCTGACCAACCGCTACTACCTCGACCCGATGAGTCGCTCTTACCTGCCTGCACCAGGTAGGACAATCCGTATTGGGATAACTGGAAAATGGTAATGATCAATTAATCATTTTGGGAGTAAAAAGCCGTCTGAACATTGGGTTTCAGACGGCTTTTTCATTTTAAGAATCCGATTTATTTTTCGTA
>NZ_JBQCWZ010000076.1:0-4157 GCF_051956895.1 Neisseria sp. P0021.S006 | reverse complement strand
ATATTTGTCTGTATCGAGGCCGTCTGAAGGCAGTTGATGGCGGATGACATGAAAAAAGGACGCGTAAAGCGTCCTTGATGGAGATTAAACCCTGTATTACTGGTTTTTCTCGATGATTTCTTTGAGGTGAGGCATAGGGCTGTAACCGCTTTGGCTGCGACCGTTAGGGAAGACCACGGTCGGTGTGCCGTTGAAGCCGAATTGTTCGCCCAATGAAGTGGTTTCAGCAACAGGGTTTTCGCAGTTTGCTTTGCCGTTTGGGAGTTTGCCTTTGCGCATCCAGTCGATCCATGCCTGGGTCGGATTAGGTTGGCACCACAACAGCTCGGCTTTGCGCGCGGCATCAGGGTGCAGGCTTGGAATCGGCATCATGAAGGTATAAATCGTGATGTCGGTCATTTTTTCAAATTCATGCTCCAAGCGTTTGCAGTACGGGCAGTCCGGATCGGAGAAAACAGCGACTTTCAGTTTGCCGTTGCCGCGCACTTCTTTGATAGCTTTGTCCAAAGGCAGGGAAGCGAAGTCGATTTTGTTCAAATCGGCGGCGCGTTCTTCAGTCATGCTTTGGCGCGTGTTGACGTTGATGAGGTCGCCAACGAGCATATAGTCGCCTTTGGCATCGGTATAGATGATTTGTTTGCCGCTGACGACAACTTCATAAATGCCTTTAATCGGTGTTTCACTAACGCTCAAAACTTTCAAATCTTGGGCGGCATAGACTTTTTCCAAACGCGCTTTCAAAGAAGCGGCAACGGATTTGTCGGCAGGTGCTTCCGCTTTGACAGCAGGGGCAGGCGCCGCGTTGGCGTTGGATACGGCAGGTTGACCGCATGCCAATAAAGGAAGGACGGCAAACGGTGTTAAGATTTTGATTAACTTGGTTTTCATGCGAAAGACTTGCGTGTGTTGAAAGTAAGGCATTGTATCAAACCTCTGTTATGTCTGCATTGTGCTAAGGCTCAAATTATCGTCTGAAAATAGCTTTCGGCTGTTAAAATACGAAAAAATGATTTGATTGTTTGTATGTTCTACCACCGTATTGCCGTAAACGTGCCGCTTTCAGACGGCCTTTTGACGTATTCCCATTCCGAGCCGCTTCCTCCGGGAACGCGAGTGCTTGTGCCTTTCCGCAATAAAACCGTTGTCGGGATGGTGTGGGAAACGGATATTGCGCCCGATATGGATACGGCGCGGATTTTGAGCGTTCAGACGGCCTTTGTGGAAGAAAAGCCGTTGCCTCAAAGCTGGCGTGATTTGTTGGCGTTTACGTCGCGTTATTACCACTATCCGACCGGGCAGGCAGTGTTTGCCGCGCTGCCGCAGGGTTTGAAGGAAACGCACACGGTAGAAATGCCGCAGCCGCCGCTGTTTTACGCGCTGAACGAAGCGGGCAGGGCGCAAACGCCGCCGCCGGCTCGGTTCAACAAAAAAGCGGCTTTGTGGGACGCGTTGCTGTCGGGCGAAATGACGATGGCGGCGTTGAAGCAGGTGAACGCGCAGGCGGCGAAATTAATCGAAGATTGGGCGGAACAGGGTTGGATTAAAACGACGGAAGCGGCGAAGCCCGTTTTAAGGTCGTGTAATGGCCAGGCTTCGCACTCTGAATTTGTATTAAATGCCGACCAGCAGAAGGCTTCCGATGAAATTCAGACGGCCTTTGGTAAATTTCAACCGTTTTTGCTGTACGGCATCACCGGCAGCGGCAAGACCGAAGTGTATTTCGATGCGATGGCGAAAGTGTTGGCGCAGGGGCGGCAAGTGTTGTTTTTGTTGCCGGAAATCAACCTCACGCCGCAGCTTTTGAAGCGGGTGGAAAACCGTTTTGCCGATGTGCCGACCGCCGTGTTGCACAGCCAGATGGCTGCGGGCAAGCGCACGCAGGATTATTTGCGCGCTATGTTGGGGCAGGCGAAGCTGGTGATTGGCACACGGTTGGCGGTGTTCACACCTTTGCCTGATGTCGGGCTGATTGTGGTCGATGAGGAACACGACGGCTCGTTCAAACAAGACAACGAATTGCGCTACCACGCCCGCGATTTGGCGGTGTGGCGGGCGAAGCAGAGCGGCTGTCCCGTCGTGTTGGGCAGTGCCACGCCCAGCTTGGAGAGCTGGCACAAGGCGCAAAGCGGCGCGTACCGCCTGCTGCAACTGACCGAGCGCGCCCATGCCGCCGCGCAACTGCCGCAAGTAGAAATTCTCAACGTAGGCCGTCTGAAACTTGACAACGGCTTCTCGCCGCAAGCCTTGCAGCTTTTAAAACAGAATTTTGAAGCAGGTGGCATGTCGCTGGTGTACCTCAACCGGCGCGGTTTCGCGCCCGCGCTGTTTTGCGGCGACTGCGGCCATACCTTCGGCTGTCCAAACTGCTCCGCTAAAATGGTGCTGCACCAACGCGCCTGCCAACTGCGCTGCCACCACTGCGATCATCGCGAACCCATCCCGTTCAAATGCCCCGACTGCGGCAACCAAGACCTGACCGCCGTCGGACACGGCACACAGCGCGTCGAAGAAACCCTGCGCGTCTTCCTGCACAAGGCCGCCGTCGTCCGTGTCGACAGGGACAGCACTGCGCACAAAAACGACTGGGCGGATTTGTACCGCCGCATCGCAGACAACGAAATCGATATTCTGGTCGGTACGCAGATGCTCGCCAAAGGCCATGATTTCGCGCGGCTCAACCTTGTTATCGTGTTGAACGCCGATGGCAGCCTGTACAGCGCGGACTTTCGCGCGCCGGAAAGACTGTTCGCCGAGCTGATGCAGGTGTCCGGCAGGGCGGGGCGTGCCGACAAACCCGGCAAGGTGTTGATACAAACCCAACTGCCCGAACATCCCGTCTTCGCCGCCGTCAAAGCGCAGGACTACGCCGTGTTTGCCGAAAACGAATTGAACGAACGGCAAATGTTCGCCATGCCGCCTTTCGGTTTTCAGACGGCCGTCCGTGCCGATGCGCCGCGCTTTGCCGATGCGATGGAATTTCTCAACACCGCCAAAGAAACCCTCGCTCCGCTTTTGCCCGAAAGCGTCTCCCAGTTTGGTGCCGCTCCGATGCTGATGGTGCGCCTTGCCGAACGCGAACGTGCGCAAGTTTTCCTCGAATCGACATCCCGACAAGATTTGCACCGTGCCGTGAGTTTGTGGGTGCAGGTGTTGCAGCAAAACCGCGACGGTAAAATCAGATGGTCGGTGGACGTTGATGTGCAAGAGGCTTGATTGAAATGGCTCAATCAATAAGGAAATAAAAGGCCGTCTGAAAATCTGTTTTCAGACGGCCTTAAGTTTTTGAATCGGTTTAGAAGAATTTTGCAGCTATATAGCCGAGTGCAAGCAGGCTCAAAACGGCGAATACGATAGCCATTGTAAGCAGGAACTGTGTTTTCTTCCTCGCTGCAAGTGCTGCCAGCTCAGGATTTTGGTCTAACTCTTCGCGTAGTTGGGATTCCAACTCGGCACGGATTTTCTTGCGCAGCTTTTTCTCTTCCTGCTCGCGCTCGTATTTGAGCTTGTGGGCAATTTCGGTTTGTTTTTTATGCTCGAAAGAGATTTTTTCCTGCCATTCAATGCGCTTACGCTGGATGGCCAGCTCATTTTTTTCTGTCAAATCAAAGTGGCAGGTTTTACATTCCTGTGCATCTAGTTCGTCAATAATCGTCATGCAGACGGGGCATTGGATAGGGTCGGGAGTATTGGCTGCCGACATAGTTTCTTCTTCAACTGCTTCCAATTCCATAGACTGACGGACGATCACGTCCAAACCCAAATAGCTGAAGTAATGCTGCGCATTTTCGCGCTCATCTTGGGTACATTTTTCGGCCACAATCGCTTGCGGACGCTCAGCCAAGGCTTGAATCAGGCTCTCGACTTCGTTTTCGGGCAGGTTCTCATACAGGCAGGCGTGGATGAGCTCCCTATCCGTGTTCGGCGGATAGGAAACGTATACGTCGAAAAATTTTTCTTGTTTGCTCATTGATATCCCATGAGTATTTCGACTGCGTCAACCAAATGGGTTTAGCCTAAGGTTTTGTTATTGTGTTTGAGCTGTTTTGGCTTATGATACGAGCCAA
The DNA here is from genome assembly GCF_051956895.1 of Neisseria sp. P0021.S006. Taxonomy (NCBI): domain Bacteria; kingdom Pseudomonadati; phylum Pseudomonadota; class Betaproteobacteria; order Neisseriales; family Neisseriaceae; genus Neisseria; species Neisseria sp. P0021.S006. The sequence goes on along the minus strand of NZ_JBQCWZ010000076.1, from coordinate 93 downwards.
AACAGAGGCTGCAGTCTCAGGCAGACCAGGTACGGTTTGCCTTTGTGTCGTTAATCGGCTGGACAATAATTTTTTATTTATATGGAAACATAC
>NZ_JBQCWZ010000075.1:0-4165 GCF_051956895.1 Neisseria sp. P0021.S006 | reverse complement strand
GTCACGATGCCGTTGTTTTGGGTGAGAACCTGCTGCAAAAAGCTTTATCCAGCCTGTTGCCTAAAGACATCCTGCTTTCAGACGACCTCAAAGAAAAATACCTTGCCGATTTGAATACCAAACAAACATCGTTTGAAGAGGTTCTCTACAATGTCGGTATGGGGCATACTTTGCCGGTACACGTTGCCATGCATATTGCCGAGTTGGCAGGCCAACATTTTGGCAGTGCGGTCAAACTCAGCCCGATCAAAGTCAACGATCAAGAAACCGGCCGGATTCATTTTGCCGAATGTTGCCATCCGATTCCAGGCGATGCGATCCGCGCCTTATTGGTTAAAGACAAGGGTATGATTATCCACCGTGATACCTGTCAAACTTTGGTCAAAGCCGATCCGGAAGAGCAACTCGATGCGGGCTGGGACAGTTTGCGTAATCAAACGTACCGCACCATCCTCAACGTCAAATCCGAAGATGCGCATGGTTTGTTGGCTTCAATGGCGCAAGCGATTTCCAATTCCGGTGCGGATATCGAATCTGTCGATACGCCAACCAAAGCGCAAGCAGGAACAGAAGGTTTTGTAGAATTTAAATTTACAATTAAAGTCAAAGACTTGGATCAGGTTAATCAGATTATTCATGCAATGCATGCCAATCCGAATATCCGCAAAGTGATTCGAGGATAATCTCGTTATAAGCAAAGGCCGTCTGAAAGCATTTTCAGACGGCCTTTTTGATGTTTACAAATAAAAGCTATTGGCTTTTTTATAAGAGGGTTTATGGCTTTTTTGTAATTGGATTGGGTTTAACTCAACCAAAAACGGAAAACCAAAAAGAAAACTAAGGCCAAAACGCCGGCCCAAACCAGCAACATGAATCCGGCTACTGCCTGACCCAAGCGGTAAACAGGATTTTTGCGTTCGTCTTCGAGTAGGGGATTAGGTGTATCGTGCGGTTTGTCGGACATGATGAAGCTCTGATTGAATTATTGAATAAAAGCGTAAGGGTACGCCGATAGAAGCAAAGATTCAAGTGGGAATGATTATTGATAGAAGTCTTCGTCTTCATTCCAAGCGGTTTTTAAGGCCGTCTGAATGGTGTCGGCACCAAAGCCGCGATAGGCAAGGAAACGCGCTTGTTTTTGTTTTTCTTTCAAATCTTGAGCTTCTTGCTTGAATTTTTTACGCAAGACGGAAATGGCGGTTTGCAGCTCGTCCTCCCTGTCGGGTAGGAACTCTCGACAGTCGTCTGCATCGATACCTTGTTGCGCCAAGGCTTGCTTGAGGCGGAGCGTGCCGTAACGGTTGCTCTTGCTGTGAATATAGGCTTCTGCGTAACGTTGGTCGGATTGCCAATTTCGTTCGGCGAACTCGTCCAAAACCTTTTCCAATTCTTCTTCGCTTTCAGCATGCGGGGCCAGTTTGCGTTTCAAACCGACGCGGCTGACTTCTTGACGGGAAAGAATATCCAAGGCGCGGGCGCGTAAGGTTTTGGGAGGTTTCATGGGAATATGGAAGGGGAGGGATTTAACTACATTGAATTACATTTCAGACGGCCTGATTGGGCGAAAGCACCGAAAAGGCCGTCTGAAAATAAAGCCGAATTATTCTTCGTCTTTGTTTTTTTGCGGTTGCAGATTTTCGTAGATTTCAGGCAGGGCGCGAATCAACAAATCAGGTTTGGTCGCTTTATCTTGAGAGAGCAAGGTCATGTCGCCGTAGCCGAATGTTACGCCGACGCTGAAGCAACCGGCCGCTTTGGCGGCAATAATGTCATTTTTGGAGTCGCCCACCATCAGCATATTGGCAACGTCGATGCCTAATACTTCGGCCGCATGTTGAAGCGGCAATGGGCTGGGTTTTTTCTCAGTCAGGCTGTCGCCGCCGAGAACCAGGCTGAAATAGTCGTCGAGATTAAGTTGTTTCAGTAGCTCGGCAGCCAGAATTTCATTTTTATTGGTAATGACAACCAATGGAATACCCAAGGACTTGAGCAGGCCGAGACCGGCTTCGGTTTCAGGGTAGGGGTAGGTAAAGTCGCTTAAGTGTTCGCGATAATATTTCATAAAGAACACAAAACCTTTTTCCCAGATTTCAGGATCGGCTTCTTTTTCACGATCATTGGTAATGACGCGATGAACCAACTTGCTGATGCCGTCGCCGACATAACTTTCAACCGTTTGGGTAGGTAAAACAGGTAAATCCAAGTGCGCACACATGGCTTGGGCTGCTGCGGCTAAATCGGGAACGGAATCACATAAGGTACCGTCCAAATCAAAGGCAACGGCTTGAACGTGTTCTAAAGCAGCAGTGGTCATTGAGTAGCTTTCTGTCATATTATTTAAGCGCTTATTTTAACATTGTTTGCCTGATTTGCCGATGTTTTGCTGATTCTTTAAAGGGATATTTGTTTAAATTGTTAACAATTTTTGCTGGTGTAAGTCTGTCCGTCTGTTGGTAATGTGGAAGGGATTTTGTCAACAAAAAGGGCGGTTTGGTAGGCATTAAAAAACAAAGGGTTTGAGTGTTTTTTTGAATGGTTTGATGAGCATTTATACTAGGCCGTCTGAAAATTTTTTGGTCGGCGTACCGATATTTTCAGACGGCCTCAAACTAAATTTATATATAAATGAATGGATTTGCTTTTTATCGACTACATGCTATTACATTTTTTCCTGTTTTTGTATATAGTAACAAGTATGGCTCTCGTCTAATCATGTGTATGAAAAGGAAAAATACATGTCCGCATCTGCTGTTAAAGAAACACTGAATCCGTTTGAAATTGCACAAAAACAAGTAAAAATTGCCTGCGATCGCCTGAATGCCGACCCGGCAGTATTTGAAATCTTGAAAAAGCCGCAACGTGTTTTGGAAGTGAACTTCCCTGTCAAACTCGACAACGGTACAGTAGAAAATTTCACCGGTTACCGTTCCCAACACAATAACGCCGTCGGCCCTTACAAAGGCGGCGTGCGTTTCCATCCCAATGTAAATCTGGACGAAGTCAAAGCACTGTCTATTTGGATGACCATCAAATGCTGTGTAGCCGGTATTCCTTACGGCGGCGGTAAAGGCGGTATTACTTTGGATCCGCGTAACTATTCCGAAGCAGAATTGGAACGCATCGCCCGCGCTTATTCCGAAGCCATTTCTCCGCTGATCGGCGAGAAAATCGACATTCCCGCCCCTGATGTGAACACCAACGGCAAAATCATGTCTTGGATGGTTGATGCCTATGAAAACGTCGTGAAACATTCTGCACCGGGCGTGTTTACCGGCAAACCGGTTGAGTTTGGCGGTTCCTTGGCGCGCACCGAAGCCACCGGTTACGGCGTAAACTTCGCCGCCGTCCAAGCTTTGGAAAAACTGGGCAAAGACGTGAAAGGTGCCACTTACGCCATTCAAGGTTTCGGTAATGTGGGCTACCACACCGGTTACTATGCACACAAAGCCGGTGCGAAAATCGTTGCCGTATCTACTGTTGACGTTGCCATCTACAACGAAAACGGCTTGGATATGGAAGCAATCATTAAAGAATTCCAAACCAAAGGTTTCATCACCAATGAAGCCGGCTACGGTAAAGAAATCAGCAATGCCGAACTTTTGGCTTTGGATGTGGACGTACTCGCCCCTTGTGCATTGGAAAATCAATTGACTTCCGAAAATGCAGGCAAAGTCCGCGCGAAAATCGTGGTTGAAGGCGCAAACGGCCCGACTACTCCTGAAGCCGACGTTATTCTGCGTCAAAACGGCGTATTGGTTGTTCCTGACATTTTGGCAAACTGCGGCGGCGTGGTTGTGTCCTATTTTGAATGGGTACAAAACCTGCAAGGCTACTACTGGGAGTTTGACGAAGTTCAAGAGAAAGAAACCGTGGTTCTGCGCCGTGCGTTCCGCGATATTTGGAACTTGGCTCAAGAATACGATGTCGACCTGCGTACCGCTTCTTACATGATGAGTATCCGTCGTGTTGAAAAGGCAATGAAACTGCGCGGCTGGTATTAATCGTTTGACCAATAGCTAAGAGTAGGCCGTCTGAAACCTGTTTTCAGACGGCCTTAATGTTTTTGATAAGAGCCTTTACAAATTTTAATCCACCTTGATTCCATTTCAATCAAACTCAGCTATAATCCCCTTTTTTGACCTTTCCGGAAAAGACATAATCATGA
>NZ_JBQCWZ010000074.1:0-4272 GCF_051956895.1 Neisseria sp. P0021.S006 | reverse complement strand
TTTTTGTGCAAGCAAAATTCAAATACGTTTCGTTCTGGGCCATTATTAGTTGCATGTGCTTTTTTAACTATATAAGGCTGATGCTCATCTAATGTAAATTCACCGATGTATCGGACATGAGCATTTAGTGTGTCATTAGCAAAAACACGGATGGCTTTTCCTGTCTGTTTATGTTCCAAGAGAGCTTTATTCCCATTGATCATACGCTGATCACCACGTTGTCCTTCGCCACAATAAAACAGGGTGGTTCCCTTCTCATCCCAGCGATCATAATAGCCGTGGTCTTCGCCTTTTTCTGGGTGAGTAAAGAGGAAGATATTGGGCGTTTTTGCCGAAGCAGCAATGCCACTTTGTCTATTGCCACCGTATTGGTCATGTAATTCTGAACGTTTAATAATATCGTTTTCTTGTAAAGAAAAAGAGTTGGAAGACATGCGACTCTCCATTTTATTAAAAAGGCCGTCTGAAATTTTTTACTCCGGCTTAAATACGCCTGTATCCGTTTTAGGCTGCTGCTCGGCAATTTCGGCTTTTGCCGCAGCCTGCTCCGCTTCGGCTTTTTCAGTTTCGATGCGTTTTTTCTCGGTTAGGTATTGGTTGATTTGGTGTACCAATTCCTGTGTGCCTTGATGGGTCAGGGCGCTGATTTGGAAGAGGCGCGGGGTTTCCATGTCGAATTGGAAGCGGTCGTCTGGTTTGGGGTAATCCCAGCCGATGGCTTCGAGGAAGGAGGCGGTGCGTGCTTGGGCTTCTTCTTCGTCGAGCATGTCGAGTTTGTTCAGCACCAGCCAGCGCGGTTTGCCGTAAAGTTCTTCATCGTATTTGCGCAATTCGTTGATGATGGCTAGGGCTTCTTCAGCAGGGTTGACGGTTTCGTCGAAGGGCGCCAAATCGACGACGTGCAACAGCAGGCCGGTGCGCGATAGGTGTTTGAGAAAGCGGTGGCCGAGGCCTGCACCTTCTGCCGCGCCTTCAATCAGGCCGGGGATATCGGCCATGACAAAGCTGTGGTTTTCGTCGATGCGCACGACGCCTAAATTCGGATGCAGGGTGGTAAAGGGGTAGTTGGCGATTTTGGGGCGTGCGGCGGATACGGCGGTAATCAGGGTGGATTTACCGGCGTTGGGCATGCCTAACAAGCCGACGTCGGCGAGGACTTTAAGCTCGAGTTGCAGGGAACGGGTTTCGCCTTCTTCGCCGGGCGTGGATTGTTTGGGCGCGCGGTTGACGGAGGATTTGAAGTGGATGTTGCCCAAGCCGCCTTTGCCGCCTTTGGCGAGGCAGACGCGCTGGCCGTGGTGAGTGAGGTCGGCAACGATTTCGTCTGTATCGAGGTCGCGGATAAGGGTGCCGACGGGCATTTTGAGGACGATGTCGTCCGCACCTGCGCCATAGCGGTCGGAGCCGTGGCCTTTTTCGCCGTTTTTGGCTTGGTAGCGTTTGACGAAGCGGTATTCGACGAGGGTGTTGGTGTTTTCGTCGGCTTCTGCCCAAACGCTGCCGCCTTTGCCGCCGTCGCCGCCGTCAGGGCCGCCGCGGGGTACGAATTTTTCGCGGCGGAAACTGGTTGCGCCATTACCGCCTTTGCCTGCGGCGACTTCGATTTTTGCTTCGTCGATAAATTTCATGATGTTCTCTTATGGGTATTCGGTTGTTTCAGACGGCCTTTGTTAATAGAGGAGCTTGGTGTCTGAACGGATAAAATGTTGCTTATTATAAAGGATATTTCGGTTTTAGGCCGTCTGAAATATGGTTTCAGACGGCCTTGGATTTATTGGGCGAGGGCTTGGTCGATTTCTTGGTAGAGTTGGGTGAAATTGGGTTCGCCAACGTAGGTTTTAAGGATGTTGCCGTTTTTGTCGATCAGGACGGAAGTCGGGTAAACCTGTGTACCAAAGGCTTTTGCGGCAGTTTTGTCGGCATCGTACATGACGGTGAAGGGAAGGCCGTATTCTTTGACGTACTGATGGACGCTTTCGATAGGATCGATGGGCTGGGCAATGCCGAGGACTTGGAAATTTTTGCCTTGATAGTCTTGGGCGGTTTTGATGATTTTAGGCATCTCGCTCACGCAGCCGGGGCAGGAGGGAAACCAGAAGTTAATGAGGGTAACTTTGTCTTTCAAATCGGCGTTGGTAATGGTTTTGCCTTGCAGGTCGGGCAGGGCGAAATCAGGGGCGGCTTTGTTGCTGGGGATAAGGACGAAGGTAAGAAGCGCGCCAATCGTGGCAATGACAAGGAGTGTGAGTATTTTTTTCATGATTCGAGGTTTTGAATTGCGTGTGCTAAGGTTTGGGGAACGCTGATGCTGTGGCCGCTTTCGCTGCTGACGGGCATAAGGGTAACTTCGGCTTCGATGGCAGCTTTGCCGTTGGGCAGGGTTGCGGTTTGGCTGAGGATGATGTGGCGTGTGCCGATGTCTTTCAGACGGCCTGTGAAGGTTAAAACATCGCCTTCAAGCGACGGGCGGCGATAGCGGATATCGACGCGTGCAACAACGAGCATGATGCCTTCGAGTTCGGACAGAAGGTCATGCTCTTGAAAAAACGTCCAGCGCGCTTCTTCGAGAAATTCGAGATAGCGCGCATTGTTGACGTGGCCGTAGCCGTCGAGATGGTAGTTGCGGACGGTCAGTTTCATCAGTTGAGATTGATGGGTTGGAACTCTTCGCGTGCGATTGGTTCGTGTTCGAGGTCGGTAATCACGGTGGAGAGTTGGATATCGAACCATTCGTTGAAAATGTCGGCATCCAAATCCGGCCATTCGCTTTCGTCTTCGCACCAGTCGGCCAATTCGGCAGCAAAAATATCTTCAAAACGCGCTTCGATTTCGTCCCATACTTCGTCGGCAGTTTCGCATGGGCGAACGAGGTAGGAATTGGCATCGGCTTGAATGTCTTCCAGTGTCAGGCCGTCTAGGTGATTGCCGGGCAGGGATTTCAGCCAGTTCCAAAATGGATCGAGGGGGATAAGCAGGAAGACGCTGCGGTTGACTTCGTACATGGTGTTTTCCTTGGTTTCTGTATAGTTGAATGATATAGCAAAGGTGGTGGACTGGCTATCTTTTGGGGGATAAAGGCCGTCTGAATTTCAGACGGCCTTTATTTTTGGGAACAATCAGAGGTTTTCTGATGGTGTTTGATACAGGGTTTGGGGATTGGCTGTATCGGGAATTTCTGCCGGAGCGGTTTGAGGGGCTGTTACCGGTTCGGAAGTGGCATTGCTGTCCACTAAGTCATCAATGTCGATGTTGTCGTCTTCGCTTTGAGGGAGCGTGCCGCCGGTTTGTTGGGTGCGGACTTTCATGTAAAGGTCGCGTGTGTAGCTGTATTTGTCGATGGCTGCACCTTCGAGGCTGTCGGTCAGGTCGAGCAGTTCTTCACGGGTGTTGATGGCTTGCAGGCCGATTGTGCCCCAGCGTCCTGCTCTGGTGTGGAAGACGGCATTTTTAACCGGATAGACGGTGGTGACGGCGTTGCCGACGGTATCGCGTACGGTAGACGGGCCGAGTAGGGGGACAACGAAGTAGTTGCTGTTTTTCCAGCCCCATGAGGCGAAGGTATCGCCGAGGGTGTTTTTATTGCTGGGCACACCGCCTGCACCGGCTACGTCGATTAAACCGCCAAGGCCGAAGGTGGTGTTGATGCCGACGCGGACGAGGTCTTCGCTGGCGCGTTTGACGTCAAGGCGCAGTACATTGCTGCCGAAGCTGACGACATCGCGCAGGTTGTTGAAGAAGTTGATCACGCCGGTACGCACCGGTTTGGGCGTTATTTTGCGATAACCGCGTGCGACAGGGGAAAGGACGTATTTGTCTGCTTTGTCGTTGAACTTGGAAACGGTACGGTTGTAGCCTTCGTAAGGGTCGGCTGGATTGCGTTCGGCAAGTGCGGGAGCGGAGGCTATGCTGATGAGGAGGCAGAGTGAAGCGGTGGTTTTTTTCATGATTGCAACCAGTCTTTGATTTCGTAAAGTTCGGCCAGTGCGCGGACGGAATCGGGAATGTTTTGAATGGTCGGTTTTTTGTCTGTCCGGCGCAGAGCGTTGAGCAGCAGGGAAACGCAGGCTGAATCTGCTTTGCCTACTTGGCTGAAGTCTATACTGTCTGTTTCTTTCAGACGGCATTGTTGTTCGTAGCGCGCAAAGGCGGAGGCAGTCAGGGTTTTGACGGTAACGTCGCCGCTGATGTAGAGCGTGCCGTTGCGGATTTCTGTTTGCATGGTGTCTTTATGATGTAAGGCACCATGCCGTCTGAACATCAGGCGGCATGGTG
>NZ_JBQCWZ010000073.1:0-4445 GCF_051956895.1 Neisseria sp. P0021.S006 | reverse complement strand
GTAAATATTGAGCATACTGCCAAATGGTTTAGTCATGGAAAGCCCGCTATTGCAATAGTCAAAACCTCTCATGTGGAGAGACATGCTGTTGTTATTGATGGAATCACTCAAAGGGGAGGAAAAACTGTAGTGGCAATCCGTGATCCTGCAGGTTATCCCAATGGTGGGTTGTATTATGAAACTATTCAGTCATTTAAAAATAGATTTACTGGCGAAATAATTAGGATTACAGAATGAAAAAAGAATATATTCTATCAATAAAACATGATATGAATGAAGTGCTTGTTTATTCATCCTTCGATGAGAAAGAGGTATTATTTTCTGGGAATGACGAGCAGGCATTACGATTATCTAATTATTTAGCTCACGTTATAGGAAGTGATGAATACTGTATTTGGTATCAATGCGAAGTTTCAAAACTAAATAATTTTATGGTAATAACTATACAGGATGGAATAGGGTTGGACACGAGAGTTCAAATTGAGATTCAAGAAACATCAATTAGAAAAATTGTAACTGAGTGGATTGAATAAGCAAGTCTAGCCAACAAGGCGCCGTCCTCTTGTCCGTTGAAGCCGGTTTCGGCTTTAAATCCGCCGGCAAAGAACAAAACCAAAACTACCGCCAAAGCCGGCAAAGCAGCCTGAAAGCCGGCGGCGACATCAATATCCGCAGCCACGAGGGCGACATTACCGTCCAAGGCAGCAACATTACCGCGGGCGACACCATCCGCCTCGATTCCGCACGCGACATCCGGCTGCAGTCGGCCCAAGACAGCCAACATCAGGACGGCAAAAACCGCAATGCCGGCGTACAGGTCGGCGTCGGGGTTTCCGTTGGTGCCCAAACCGGCGTCTATATCTATGCCGAAGCCGCCTACGGCAAAGGCAAAAACCGTTCGGACAGCCAAACCCATCAAAACACCCTGCTGCAATCGGACAAACTGCAGCTCAGCAGCAAGGGCAATACCGTGCTGAATGGTGCCCAAGCCCATGCCCGACGCATCGACGCCGATGTCGGCGGCACCCTTTATATCGAAAGCCCGCAAGACACTGTCGAACAGGAGAGCAAACAAAGCGGCGGCGGCATCCGCGCCTAAGTCGCGCTCGGTACCGCATGGAGCGTATCCGGCAACTACAACCAAAGCAAAGCCAGCGGCCACAGCCGCAGCGAAAGATATTAGGATCAACCAACAGCAGGTAAACAACCAAATGTGCCGGGTAGGGATCTGCCGCCCGGATGTCCAAGCCACCTTGCGTGATTCTAATAAACGAATTTATATCGAATACGATCGCGCCAGTTCGAACCGTGGAGCCGGACATGCATCGAGAGCATTGAGTAATGATCCGGATGCTATTGTAATTTTAAGAACCGTGGATTAGATGATGAATGTAAACAAAGATTTTTTTCTTGCAAAAGACGGCCATCCAAGCCTGAAACAGTTTTATTTTATTGGCGCGCCATTTGAAAAAGCACTGGATCTCTATTTGAAAAGATTAATGGATTTAAGCGACTTTTATCAGAATTTAAAACCGAAACTATCGTATTTGGATGAGGAATATACCCTCAGTCAGAAATTGGATTTCTTGAATCCGCTTGAGATTACCGGATCATCCAAATATTTATTGTTGGAAACGCAGTCTGATTGGTCATTACTAATAGACAATAATCGGAACGGCACAGACTTTTCAAGTGTGCCGTATGAAGCCTTGCTGTGGAAAATCAGATTATTGACTATGTACTTACGCCCATATTTTGGCAAAGACGAATTCGGTGCGGTCTCATTTACCCTGTATGAGGGCAGCAAACAGGTTTCCCGTCATGACTGCGAAACCAGAAATGTTATGCTGCATAAAGAAACCAGTCGTGTCGAGTTTATGGAATATGGCACGCCGCTGCCGTTTGAACAGACAGAAAAATATACCGAAAGACTCAAAAAAAACAGGCTGACTGTGGAGATGATCGAAGAATATTGCAAACATTTAGGCATTTCATTATTTGATTTGGACTTCTACCAGTCCAAAGCCGCCCTTATTGAGATATTGAGAAACAAATAACTTCCATCTCTTCAAAAAGACAGTCTGAAAAATATTCAGGCTGTCTTTTAACGTCGGCAGCCAGAGCGGTCTCTTTGCCGGCGAAGGCGGCTACCACATCACAGCCGACAGCGTCCGGCTTAAAGGCGGCGCCATCGCTTCTGCCGCAGACAAAGACCACAACGAACTGACCGCCCGCAGTTTCAGCTTTGAAGACATCCGCAACGAAAGCAGCTACAGCGCCAGCAGCATGGGCATCGGCGCCGGCTACGGCGGCAGCCTGAAAGGAAGCAACGGCTTCAATCAAAGCGCCTTTGGTCGTGCGTCCCAAACCGCCGGCCAGAACATGAATAAAGGCTTCAACTACAGCCCCACCCTGCCGCAACATGAAAGCGGCAACAGCCAAGGCTATACCCGCTCGCTGCTCAGCGAAGGCAACATCACCATCGGCGGCAAAAAAACCAGTGCCCGCGCCCTAGGCATCCATACCGATTCGGCCACTGCCCATCACGGTGCCGACAGCGTTCCCGATCTGCAAAACCTACTCGACAAACAGCAAACCGTCGCCCAATCGACTGCCGCCATCCACAGTGCCGTCGGCACCTATAGGAGCAACCGTGCCAAAGCGGCAGCCGAAGAGCTGGAAAAACAACAAGCCGCCCACGAAGGCCGTCTGAAAGAACAAAACGACGGCAGCTACGAACACTATCTCAGCCTAAGCGACGCACAACGGCAGCAGGAGATGCTGGCCCATTCCCCCGCCTACGCCCAAGCCTACCAAGAAGCCCGAAGCTGGGGCATAGGCGGCAGCAAAAGCCGTGCGCTTAGCGCCGCCGAAACCCTGATTACCGGCACCCTGGGCGGCCAGGGTGATTTACAGCTGGCGGCCAATACGTTGGCACCGTATGCTGCAGCCGCCATCGGCAAGCGCTTCGGCCACGGTGAAAACAAAAACGAAGCCGCGCAAGCAATCGGCCACTTTATGCTCGGTGCCGCCTTGGCCTACGCCAACGGCGCCGACCCGCTTGCCGGCGACAGCGCTGCTGTTGCTGCCGAACGTGCGGCCGGGTATCTGGCCAAACAATACGACGACGGCCATACCGCGATTGACCCGACAACGGGAAAATTCAATCCCAACCTGTTACCCGAGCACATTAAAGAAGAGATTAAAGCGCAGACCGGGGCGATTGCTTCGGTGGTGGGTGCGGCGGGCGGCAGTCTGAACGGCACAAACGGCGGCAACGGAGCGTTGTTTGATGCGCCGCTGCCTGAAGGCGAATACCAAGATCCCTTCGACTTTATGCGTGCCTACGATTTGGACTTCCCTTACGAATACCTGCAAAACTGGGTGGATTACTACACCGGCCAAACAGATACTTTGGGTTTGCCGCCGCTTGCGAATGACGAATAGAGTTTAGGATTAAGTTGCTGTGTGTTTACATCGCAGGCAGCCTGCCCCCTTTTCTCGTTTTCAGGCTGCCTTTCCCCACCCCCGCACACACTACGGATACCCCCGCCATGAACAAACACCGCCATAAAACCGTCTTCAACCGCACCCGCGGCATCCTGATGGCCGTAGCCGAGACTGCCATCGGGCAGGGCAAAAGTTCCGGCGAGCGCTCAAGCGGAGAAGCCGGTGGCGGTAACGGCAGCCTAAAAACCCATTCAAGCATAGACCTTTGCAAAAAAGCCCTTCCCTCGACAGCCGGAACCTAAACAAAGATTTTCGGCTGTTTCTCTCCCCCAATACCTCCTGATTCTACCCAAATACCCCCTTAATCCTCCCCGAACGCCCCATAATCAGGCATCCGGGCCGCCTTTTAGGCGCAAACAGGCACACTTAGCCTGTTGGCGGCTTTCAACAGGTTCAAACGCATCGCCTTCAGATGGCTTTGCGCACTCACTTTAATCAGCCCGAAATAGGCTGCCCGGGCATAGCGGAATTTACGGTGCAGCGTACCGAAGCTTTGTTCGACCACATAACGGGTTTTTGACAAATATCGGTTACGTTTGGTTTGCGCTTCCGTCAGCGGACGGTTGCGGTGGGCTTTGCGCATAATGCCGTCCAACAACTGATGTTCTTTCAGATGTTGCCGGTTTTCCTTGCTGTCGTATCCTTTGTCGGCATAGATGGTCGTACCTTCGGTTATCCCTTTCAGTAAAGGCGACAGGTGGTTGTACTCATGGGTATTGGCGGGAGTGATGTGCAGTTTCTCGATATAGCCTTCCTCATCGGTGCGGGTATGTTGTTTGTAACCAAGTTTGTAGAGGCCGTTTTTCTTTGTCCAACGGGCATCTTTGTCTTTACTAGGTGTGGTTTGTCCACTGACTTGTCCCTCCTCATCAACTTCTATAGCCTGACGCTGTTTGCTGCCGGCGGTCTGAAAAATGGTGGCGTCAATGACGGCG
>NZ_JBQCWZ010000072.1:0-4565 GCF_051956895.1 Neisseria sp. P0021.S006 | reverse complement strand
TGATTACGGCTTTACGCGGTGCAACGGGGTTTTCAGGGACATAGGCATAATCGACGATGCGGACATTACCTTGCGCGCTGGCTTTCATGATGTTGAGTTCTTGTTGTTTGCTCAACAGTTGGACGTAGGTAGCCTGGTTGGTTTCTACGTCGCGGGTCAGGCGGATAACTTCTTGTTGGGTATTCGGCAACTCGGCGATTTGTTGATTGATTTTGTTTTTAGCGCGCTCGAGAACGGCAAGTTTGTCCAATACGGCTTTATAGGAAGGGTGTTCCGGCGTGTACAGCTCGGCTAAGCCTGCTTCTTCGGTTTTGAGCAGGGTAATTTGGGTTTCGATGCTGGTCAGGCTTTCCAATGCGCCTTTGGACTCGAGTGGAATGTCGAGAGAGCCTGATTGTTGGCGGTAGGCATTGAGTTTGTTTTCAGCGTCTTGCAAGGTTTCTTTCAAGCGTGGCAATTCTTCGCTGATGAAGGCCAAACCGCTGGATGCAACTTGGACATCGCGTTCACGGTTTTGCGCAACGTAGTTGTCGGCAATGCTGTTGAGGATGACGCTGGTACGTTTAGGGTCGGTGCCGGTAAAGGCAAGGTTGATGATGGGGCTAGTTTTACCTTTGCTGATAACAGCCAGTTTGTTTTGGATGTTTTCGATGGCGCTGATGCGGGAGAACTTGGTCAACGTAAATTCTTGACCCGGATTGGCCAGTATTTGATCGATTTTGAGGGTGGTGTGATTGTTGATTTTCAGAGGCACGCCGACCTTGCCTTCGACGACGCGTTTGTCAGGAAGGGTAAGGGTATAGGCCTTGTTGCTTTTGGCGGTCAGCGTGAAGGTTTTGTTGAACCATTCGTCTTGTACGGTAAAGCTGCCGACGGTCAATTTAGGATCGGGGTCGCCGCTGATGTTGTGCATCAGGCTGCCGATAACGGGTGTGTATTTGGCTTTGACTTCTTGGTCAAGCTGAAGGTCATCGACGGTTTTACCCAGCACCAAGCGTGATTGAACCAGCTCGACTTCTGCTTCAGACGGCGTGGTTTGATTGTTGAAGATGCTGTTGATTTCGGTCAGGATTTGGTTTTGTCGCGTTTCAATTTCCAGCATGGCGTCGGCACGGTATTGCGGAGTGGATGCCAGGCTGAAGGCTGCGCCAAGAATGCCGCCTGCAAGCAGGGCAGCGAGGATTTTGTATTTATTTGTCCAAATTACGCGCAGCTGTTGACCGAAGTCGATTTCGTCATTGTCTGCGCTGTAAGGTATGTAGGTCGTTTTTTTCATTGCTTGCTTTCTTGTTTATGCCGGTTTTATACCGGTTGAGTTTTTCCGTTTAGTTTGGTTTTCCAAGTGTCTGCGGCAGCATTGAGCTGTTCAAAAACGGCTTCAAACATTTCGCTGCTTTGTTTGTATGGGTCAGGTACGGTTTTTTTAGGTAACCATTGGGCAAACAGCATGGTTTTGCTGCGTGCCGGCGAATGGATGTCGGCAACCATATCGATTTGACTGGGCTCCATCACAAGAATCAAATCGGCCTGCTCGCACATTTGGGCGGTCAGCTGGCGTGCCGTATGGCCTGCAACGATAACGCCGTGTTTGAGTGCGGTTTTAATAGCTTGGAAATCGGCATCCTTCCCTGCCAGTGCTTTTATGCCGGCGCTGCTGATTTGATGGCCGGGTAGTTTTTTCTGCATGATCCGCTCTGCTGTAGGGGAGCGGCAGATGTTGCCTAGGCAGACGATGAGTATGTTGTGGTACATGATATTGTTTTCGGTTTATGGTCTGAAAAAAGCGTGAGTCAGACTATAAGATACTGCTTTTCCGTTTGTGTGGTGTGTACGGCTTTTGTATGCCGTTTATGTAATTGGTTTGGATTGTGCGTAATTTTGTATCCTGCTGTCAAACAAGGGTCTGACAGCAGGAACCACTGTTTATTTAAATGTATTGTCGAGGGTGTTGACGTTGCTGATGGAGTTGGTAATTTGTGACATTACGCGGTTCCAACGGGTAACCGGGGCGGCGGTAACGTAAACGGTATCTTCCGAACGCAGTTTGAATTCGCTGCCCAGCGCGTAAGAAGTCGCATCTTTCAGGTTGAGCTGATAGATGTGGATAGGTTTGGCCGCATCTTCTGGTGCGCGGCGGATCACGAATACGCCGGTTGCATCAGCATAGTTTTGGTTCATGCCGCCGACTTCGCCGAGCGCTTGGGTCAGGTTGAGGCCGTGATTGCCGATCGGCAGAGTGGCTTGTTTGCCGACTTCGCCCATGATGTAGATTTTGTTGTTGCTGCTGTTAGGAACGTAAACGATGTCGCCATGGCTGAGAAGATGGTTTTGTGACATATCGCCGTATTGCAGCATGTCTTGCAGGGAAATGGTGCGGTCGACGCCGTTGTGCGTCCATTTGATGTGTTGGGTGTCGGCACTTTGGGTGACACCGCCTGCTTGGTTGATGGCATCCAAAATGGTCATCGGGATATTGGTAATCGGCTGCTGACCTGCTTGGTTGATAGCACCGGATACTGAAATGCGTTGCGAACGGAATTCGGTAACGTTGATGGCTACTTGAGGGTTTTTGATGTAGCGTTTCAGAAGGCTGGTCAGGGTATTTTGCAATTCGTCCAAAGTTTTGCCTTTAGCTTGAATTTTGCCTGCCAATGGATAAGTAATATAACCGCCCTCATCTACCCAGGCACCGCGGCTGACTTGGTTGGTTTGCGGGTTGCTTTGCTGGATAGGGGAGTTGAGGTCGGAGTGCGCCCAAACCATGATATTGAGGACGTCGCCGCTGCCGATGCGGTAGCGGTAAGCACTTTTGCTTTGCTCCAAACCTTGGTTGTTTTGGGAAAGTACAGGCGGCTTGCGCATTTTTTCAATTAGGTTGGGTGTGATGGGGTAAACGGCAACGCGGCTGTCGAGATTGGTATCGGCTGCGGTGTCGGTATCGGTGTAAACAATTGTTTTGGTTCTGGTTTTGATGGTTGAACCAGGAATAACTGTCGTGCTGTTACAGGCAGTTAGTGCTAATAAAGCAAGCAGGGAGAGTGTTTTTTTCATGTAGTAGTCCTTGCGGGATGGTGTCCGGGCTGTCTGAAAATATTCAGACGGCCTTATTGTTTTGTTGCCAAACCAGGTCGCAGATACCGTCTTTAGGTACGAAGCCTGTCGGTGCGCGCAACAGAAGCTGGCGCAGGCTGTTTTGGTCGCTTTGGAGACAAGCGGTTTCGAGTTCCGACAGTATGTCAGATAATTGCGTCCATGGAAGCATTACTTCACTGGCGGTCATAATCCGGGGATGAGTGGTTTTTTGCACCTCATCACCGATGAGCAGTTCTTCATACAGTTTCTCGCCCGGGCGCAGGCCGGTAATCTTGATTTCGATGTCGCCGTGTGGGTGTTGCTCATCTTTGACTTTGAGGCCGCTGAGGACAATCATTTGACGGGCAAGGTCGATGATTTTGACGGATTCGCCCATGTCGAGGACGAATACGTCGCCGCCTTTACCCATTGCACCGGCTTGGATAACCAGTTGCGCCGCTTCGGGAATGGTCATGAAGTAGCGGGTAATGTCTTGGTGGGTCAGGGTAATCGGGCCGCCTTCGGCAATTTGTTTTTCAAATACAGGGACAACGGAGCCGGACGAACCCAATACATTGCCGAAACGCACCATGCAGAAGCGTGTTTTTTGTTCTGGCTCGGCGGCAAGCGCTTGTAGGCAGAGTTCGGCCATGCGTTTGCTGGCGCCCATGGTGTTGGTCGGACGGACGGCTTTGTCGGTGGAAATCAAAACAAAGGTGGAAACGCCTGCATCTACGGCAGCCTGCGCGCAGCAGAGTGTGCCGAATACGTTGTTTTGAATGCCTTCGATGGTGTTGAATTCGACCATAGGGACGTGTTTGTAGGCTGCGGCATGATAAACGGTGTCGACATGATAGGCCTTCATGATGCTGCTAAGGCGTTCTTTGTTTTGAACCGAGCCTAAAAGCGGTACGACTTCGACTTGACTGCCTTGCGCGGCTTGGGTTTCGCGCAATTCTTTGTCTATGCTGTATAGGGCAAATTCGGACAATTCAAACAACAGCAGTTTGGTCGGACGGCAGTTGAGAATCTGACGGCAAAGTTCGGAGCCGATAGAGCCGCCTGCGCCGGTCACCATCACGACTTTGTCGCTGATGTCGGCACTCATTAATTCAGGGCGCGGTGCCACAGGGGTGCGGCCGAGCAAATCGACCACAGAGATTTTTTTCAATGAGCTGACGTTGATTTTGCCGTCCACCAAATCCTTCATGCCCGGAATGGTCAGGACTTCGCATTTGTACGCTTCGAGGCGGCGGATAATGTCTTTGCGTTCTTCCGGCGTAGAACTTGGAATCGCCAGCAGAATTTTGCGGACGCCGTAGCGGCGGATCAGCATCGGGATTTCGTTGGGGTTGTAGACGGCAAGGTCATAGATGACGGTACGTTGGATTTTCGGGTTGTCATCGACAAAGGCGATGGCCGAGTATTCGTTAACCTGTTTGATGGCTTCCAGTAATTGGCGGCCGGATTGGCCTGCGCCGTAGATGATGACG
>NZ_JBQCWZ010000071.1:0-4646 GCF_051956895.1 Neisseria sp. P0021.S006 | reverse complement strand
GAAACAGGCTGTTTATGCTAAAATCGTAGCCCCATAAAAAATAAAAACAACGTCATTTTTAACTGAGATTATCCGATGAAAAAAGAACACATTATGCAAAACGCTCCATCAGGCCGCCATCGCCTCATTCATGCAAGCATCGCTTCCGCTTTAGCCCTCATTAGCTTTTCCGTTCAGGCAAATCCCCAGCAATCTAAAGAAAAGAATGGTTTTGCCGAAATTCCGTTTTACCTGAAAAACGTAAACGAGCCTATTGGCCAGCCCAGAGTCAAACACAATATTATGTTTTTGATTGATGACTCGGGCAGTATGTTGGCTGATGCTAAGGGTGAATATCATGTAGATGATAAGAATAGAAAAATCAATATTGCAAAATCGGCATTAAAGAAGATTTTGGAGCGGTATAAAGATCAGTTTAACTGGGGCTTGCAGACTTTACATAATAATCCTCGGTATTGGAAATGGGATGAGGAAAAAAGGAAAAAGGATAATGCTCTTTACGCATATGCAGAATTGTCTAGCCCCGACGATGACAAAGGCGATATGAAGGATTCTGATGGCTTTACGGATGGTTCTGCCGGTCGAAACTGGGAATAT
Source organism: Neisseria sp. P0021.S006 (assembly GCF_051956895.1). Taxonomy (NCBI): domain Bacteria; kingdom Pseudomonadati; phylum Pseudomonadota; class Betaproteobacteria; order Neisseriales; family Neisseriaceae; genus Neisseria; species Neisseria sp. P0021.S006. Next base: position 4,049 of record NZ_JBQCWZ010000071.1, on the reverse strand, counting down.
GTCAGGAAAAAGGTAGACGAGATGTTGGCTTACCAAGCTACGCCGACAACGCGCCGTTATTATGAAGTTGTCAAAAATTTCGTTATTCCAAATATTAAATACCGTTGTCAAAAATCCTATGTTGTCGTGGTTTCTGATGGCGATGCCAATATGAGTTGTAGCAATCAGGCCTCTGGAGAAGACCCACGTAAATCTCCCAATACTAACTTCAATTATGACCGAAAATATTATTATTCAAACTATTACCGTGCTATTGATCGTAGCTCGGATGAGGTCTATGAATATTTTGGGCCGTCTGAAGTAAAAGCTTATGAAAATAAACATGGGCAAGGTAAGGAATTTTCAGGAATCGGCCTTAAAGGTGAAGTATATTTTGATCTGCCAAATTATGATCCGAGATTGGATACTCCTGAAGGGAAGAAAAAGTTTCAATGCCAATATACTGATTATGCAAAAGATGATGATTCAGGGGATTGGGTGCTTTTAGGTGAAAAAGATGGTAAACGAGAAGTCAAAGGCATTGGCGAAATTATTGTTCCTTATTGGGATAGGAACTATGAGGATGAAAAACGCGGTATGCGTTTCTTTAGCCAGACTTTGGCAGAAAAAGATATTAAACCTGCGATTAAGTCAGAAAATCGTCTAGATGCTGCGATTAAGCCAGAGGATCGTCGAGATGCTGCAGGCAAGAGCTGGGATGGTGATCCAAGCGATCCTAAGGGCGTAGATTATAGCAAGCAATTGGTTCAGACTTTTACCGTGGGCTTTGGTGAGGGAATCTCTAAAGTCGGGAGAGATTATCTGGAAAAGGGTGCCAGTCGCCCGGAATGGTATTTCAATGCCTCAAAACCTGAAAAGTTGCTTGAGGCCTTTAAAACCATTATCGACAATATTGAAACTGACAGCAAAATAATGAAATTTGAAGGGGCAGCTTCAACTGCGCCGGTGACGACCAGTACAGGTATTCCCAATATGGCGGCAACGGTTCATTTAAATACCGGCTCTTGGAGCAGTCAGTTGCGGTTTTATAAATTAAACCGCAATGGTACGCCTATTAATACGACTGAGTTTGTTCAGCCATCATTTAATAACCGTCTTACTTTGGTTAATGATGGCAGTAAGACCTATTTCATCGATAGAGTTGCAGATAATGAGGCTTCAAACGCCGATTTTGGCATTTCAGACGGCAGTGCGAAAGATGAGTTGAAGTTGGAATGGAAAAATGCATTGTTGAAATGGACTGGCCGAGCAGGTAGTGATGAAGCCATCAAAGCGGATGCAGAGGCAAAAGGTTATAGTCAGTCTTATCGTATCCGTCCGACTGACCCTAATGATCCAAATAAAGATGAACGTAATTTGGGCGATATTTTAGACGGTTCGGTTGCGGCTATTGGCAATAAGCGCGACAACCGTCAAGAGTTTTTGGTTGCCGCTGCCAATGACGGTATGGTACATATTTTCCGTAATGGTACGCCTAGCAATCCTTATGACTTGAAACTCAGCTATATTCCGGCAGGTATGGAACGTGAGGACGAGAAAGGTCAAGCAACAACTTTGGGCAAAGTCCTGAAGGATATTGCTCGTGAGGGCTATGGCTCCAGCACGCCACACCGCTATATGGTCAATGGTGGCTTTGTTCTCCGTCAAACACCTGATAAACAAACCTTTATGTTTGGTGCAATGGGTCAGGGCGGACGCGGTGCATATGCGTTGAATATTGATGCGGTAGCTAACAGTGATCGTAGTAGTTGGAATACGACTGTGCCTTTGTTTGAAACAAAAAAAGGCTCTGACAATAAGCTGGGTTATACCATTGGTTCGACACAAATCGGCCGTGTTTCCATCAAGCGCGATACCACTCCGGTCAATTTGAAATCTGATGTGCGCTATGCGGGTTTCTTGGCCAGCGGCTATCGTACTGAAGATGTGAACAGTGTCGACAATGAAACGGCTTTATATGTCTATGATATGACAGGTAAAGAAGCTGGTACGCAAGATACCGGCAAAAATGTTTCTAGTGCCGGTAATCTCTTGGCTAAAATTCCTGCACCGAATGGCAAAGGTGGCCTCTCCACCCCCACTTTGGTAGACACCGATTTTGACGGTATTGTCGATATTGCCTATGCAGGCGACCGTTATGGCAATATGTTCCGCTTCGACTTGAGAGGTAAAACCCCGTCTGAATGGTCGGCGCAAATGATTTTCCAAGGTTCGGGTAATCAACCGATTACGTCTGCGCCTGCGGTATCACGTCGTGGTAAAGACAAGTATGTCGTCATTTTTGGTACGGGTAGCGAGATTTATCAGAATGAACTAGAAGGTACCAACGGACAAATCAATGCCGTTTATGGTATTTACGACGATGTGTCTACTGATGAATCTAAAAAAGCGGTTTTGGCAAACAGCAGTGAGTTGGAGCAGCAAACCAGAGAAAGTGACGGCGAACATATTTATGTCAGCAACAATAAGGTTGGTGAAGGCAAAAAAGGCTGGAGTCTGACTTTAGGTCCGAATGAACGTGTGACTGTCAAACCGACGATGATTTTGCGTACAGCTGTTCTGACCATTCGTAAGTATGAAAGCAAAACAATTCATACTGATTCTTCCAGTACCGATGTTTGTTTGCCGGACAGCACGTCCACACAAACGACAGCGAAAACGATTATTCTGGGCGTAAATGCCGAAAACGGCGGCCGTTTGGGCTTGCGTGATGCTCGTATCTCCAGTAAGGATCGTAAGTTTATCAGGCGCGAGAATAATGGCCAGATTGATTACGCCAACGGTATGACTTTTGATGGCGTTATCAACTTTACTTATATGAATTCCAGTAAAGCCGACGATTCTCCGGTAACTGCCGATGGCGATAGTGGTGGCACGGGTACGGATAAGGAGCTGAACGCCACGCCGAGCGTGCCAAATAATAAATGTTTTGCAACCAAAGGTGATCGCAGTCTCTTGTCTAACCAACTGGTCAGCCTAAAAGTAGAAGGCCGTACATGCGGACTCAAACGTATCAGCTGGCGTGAATTGTTCTTTTAATTTGTAAGGCTTGAATATCGAGGCCGTCTGAATTTTTCAGACGGCCTTTTCTGTTGAGTAGTAGTAATTCAAAAATGTTGGATTGGTGGATAGAAAAGCTTGTTTGAGGGCAAAACAAGCTTTGATCAAATTGAAAGCTTGGATAGAGCTAAACGACAGATTTGGACTATTCTTTTTTTAAATTTCTACCATTTGGCTGATAAGTTAAAAGGCCGTCTGAAAAGTATCTTTTCAGACGGCCTTTGATTTAAAGAGAACGAGTCAAGGAGCGCATTGTTAGATGCTGTTTTTAATGATTTTCCGCAGGGTGGAGAGTTGCCGGCGGCTGACGGGCAACGGGGTCGGAATATCGAGAATTTTAGCGCTCCACGTGGATGCGGATTCATCGTTTTCGTCATCGTCCAGTCGAATCAGACTGTCTAGGGTGTGGCGGAAGACGAGGGCATTGCGGTGGATGCGGATGACTTTGTCGCCCAGCAATTCTTCCCAGTAAACCAAGGTCTTCGGTAATTCGTAGCTTTGGCCGTCGCCAGTAAACAGATAGACGGTTTTGTGTTCCGCCATCAGGTAACGCGCCTGTTGCCATGGAATTTCAACCATGCGTTCGCGGGGGGACACTTTGAAATGGGTAAAACTGTCTGCTTTTTCGCGGTTTTTCTCGATGATGCGGTCAAGCGCGGTTTGCAGGCGGGTCATTTTGATCGGTTTGAGCAGATAGTCTGCGGCAGCCAGCTCAAATGCGCGCAGGGCGTGTTCTTCGTAGGCTGTGGTGAAGACAATTTCCGGCTGGCGCTTGGCGGTACGCTTAATGCGTTCGACAAATTCGAGACCGTCGATTTCCGGCATGCCGATGTCGGCAAAGACGATGTCAACTTCGTGGACGCTCAGCCACTCCAATGCTGGCATGGCATGGTGAAAGACGTTGAGCAGTACGACATTGCACTCTTCCAATAATACACGTAAGCGTTCTGCTGCTAATACTTCGTCTTCTACAATAATGGCACTTGGCA
>NZ_JBQCWZ010000070.1:0-4850 GCF_051956895.1 Neisseria sp. P0021.S006 | reverse complement strand
TCAAAATTCAAATGCAATACGCCGTCGCCGCCCCATACGTCGGAGTCGGGCAGCAAGTCTTCCAACAATCGGCGCGTGTAGCCGTAGCCTGTCAGCAGCAGCTCGGTTTGTTCGGTATCGTGTGGCGAGATTTTGGCATAGAGTAAGCCTTGGCGGTTGCCGCTGCCTGCCTGCGCCGCTTTGCCTGCCTCCAAAACCGTAACGCGTACGCCGTGCTCCGCCAGTTTGTGCGCGGTTGCTGCGCCGGCAATGCCTGCGCCGATAATCAGGACGTGTTCGGGCACGGCTTGATGTTCGGGCCGTCTGAACCAAGGTTTTAGAGGAATAGGGGCGGATTGGGATATGGCTTCGGTTTGCCATTCTATATGATGGAAATGTTCGTGTAAGCGGTCGGCGCGGTGTGGCGGAACCAGCCAGAGATGCACATCAGGCAAGAGGTTTTCTAAAACATTGACGCTGTTGAACTGAAGGCATTTCATGGCTTGAGCGAGACGATTGTTCAGACGGCCTTCAAGCTCGGAGGGAAGATTTGACAGCGGAAAATCGGGAATATGGTTTTCAGGCAGGCAGACAATCAAATAAAGCGGCGCGGTATGTTGTTCGATCGCGCGGCAAAGGGTAGCAAGGGAAGGCGTGGTGTTCCAAGCAAGGCAGGTCATGATGAAAGGCCGTCTGAAAAAAGAGGCTTTATTGTAACGCGGTTTGCGCGGATAGAATATCCGAACGGGTTTTGATAGAATCGCATGATATTTTGATTTCCAATTGATTTTCATACAGGAATTTTATGCGCCGTCTTTTATTGTGCCTTCTCGCTTCCGGCTTGCCCATCGCTTGCTCGTCCGCGCCGCCGGATAACGGCAACAAAGCCGTTCAGTCCGCACGTTGGGCAACGCCCGTCAAACACGATGCCAACCTTTATCGTATCGACGACAAGCTTTACCGCAGCGAGCAGCCTGTTGCCGAAGATGGCGAAGCCATCGTCAAGCTGGGCATTCAAAGCGTGATCAACTTGCGCTTTTTCGACCGCAACGATGACGACCATTTGAAAGAGCATGGTTTGACCTTGCTAAACCGTCCGTTGCTGTCATGGAGCATTAAGCCGAAAGAGATTGCGGAAATCCTATACCTGATTGAAAAACAACAGCAAAACGGCGCAGTGCTCATTCATTGTTATCATGGCGCAGACCGTACCGGTTTGATTGCCGGAATGTACCGCATCATCTATCAAGGCTGGTCGGTGGAGGAGGCAAAAGTCGAAATGCAACATGGGCCTTACGGTTATCACAGCATTTGGAAAAACATTGCCAACCTGTTTACCGAAGAGAAAGTCAAGCAGGTTAAAATGCATTTGGAAGCCTTGCGAAAACGTGGTTAACATCAAGATTTAAATGATAAAAGGCCGTCTGAAAGAACAAATCTTTCAGACGGCCTTTAAAATGGCAGATTGCTTAAATAACAAAATCCGTAGTCGATAATTGAATGCTTTGATCCATATCGGCAGACGGGGTTTTGGACGAGCGGCCAACCGGTTTGGCGGGTACGCCGACAACGGTAATCGAAGACGGCACATCGGCAACCACCACGCTGCCTGCGCCGATTTTGGCATTTTCGCCGATACGGATGTTGCCCAAAATCGAAGCGTTCGCACCAATCATCACGCCATTGCCGATTTTCGGGTGGCGGTCGCCGCTTTCTTTGCCCGAACCGCCCAGCGTTACGCCGTGGAGGATAGAAATATTGTTGCCCAAGACGGCGGTTTCGCCGGCCACAAAACCGGTGGCATGGTCGAGCATCAAACCGTGACCGAAACGGGCGGCAGGGTGAATGTCAACACCGAAGACTTCCGACATGCGGTTTTGCAGGAAATACGCCAGCGTTTTACGGCCGTTTTGATAGAGCCAGTGGTTGATGCGGTGTGCCTGTACGGCGTGGAAACCTTTGAAATACAACAGCGGCAGCGAATATTCATCACAAGCTGGGTCGCGCTCGTAAATGGCTTTTAAGTCGGCCTCGACACATTTGCTGATACGGGTGTCCACGCTCAAAGCCTGCTGATAGATTTCAAACAGCGCGCGCACGTCCATAATCGGGCTACCGAGCTTGCTGGAAAGATGGTAGGCAAGTACCGAATCGAGCGAATCGTGGCGCAACACGGTTTGATGCAGGAAGCTTGCCAGCATCGGTTCGGCCGCAGCGGCCGCTTCGGTTTCTTCGCGAATGGTGTGCCACAGATTAAAATCGGTTGAATTCAAATGGTCTTTTTTCATATTCGAGGCCGTCTGAAGAATAAAATCAGATGGCTATCTTACCGTTTTCCAACGTCTTTTAACAAGGCATTTGATAATCGGTATTCAAATGCTTGAAGTTTTTTCAGACGGCCTTATATATGAAACATCGAATATCAACACGCTAAAAGGATGTCAGAAATGACGGAGCATAACGAACAACATCAGCACGAAGCAGAAGAAGCGGCAGCCGTAGAAACTGCCGAAACCGTTGAAACCGAACAAGCAGAACCGACTTACGAAGAGCTTCAGGCGCGTGTCGCCGAGTTGGAAGGTCAGCTCAAAGACAGCGAGCTGCGCGGTTTGGCAAATGAGCAAAACCTGCGTCGCCGCCATCAGCAGGAAATCGCCGACACCCATAAATTCGCCGGACAAAAATTTGCAGCAGAAATGTTGCCGGTTAAAGATTATCTCGAAATGGCGCTGCTCGACCAAAGCGGTAATTTCGATGCGCTGAAAATGGGCGTGCAAATGACTTTGAACGAGCTGCAAAAAGCATTTGATGCCACACACATTAAAGAAATCGACCCACAGCCGGGTGACAAACTCGATCCGCACCAACATCAAGCGATGCAGGCAGTCGTCAGCGAGCAAGAGCCGAATACCATCGTCAGTGTGATGAAAAAAGGCTACACACTATCTGACCGCGTGCTGCGTCCTGCGATGGTTGTCGTGGCGAAAAAAGAAGATTGAAGGAACCGCTTGATAAAGTTTATCAAGCATAAAATCTTCAGACGGCCTTATCCGGTTTCAAATTCCGATGTTCCGCTATTGGAAAATCATTCCGATAAACCGGAATTGGAAAATTAAAGCCGGCCATCTGAAAAAAGAATAAACGGCTTGTGGATAAATAAATCAAGTACTTGAATTTAATTTAAAAAAAAATTCAAATTAAGCCTTGAAAAAAAATGAAGCAACCTTATTTACAAGCCATCGGAACGAAATGTTCCACAGGATTATTAATTTAGAAAAGTTTATTTATTAGGAGCAACATAATATGGCAAAAGTAATCGGTATTGACTTAGGTACAACCAACTCTTGTTTGGCTATTTCTGAAAACGGTCAAACCAAAGTGATCGAAAATGCAGAAGGTGCACGCACCACTCCTTCCGTTATCGCTTATTTGGACGGCGGCGAAATCCTCGTCGGTGCGCCTGCAAAACGCCAAGCGGTAACCAACGCTAAAAACACTATTTACGCCGCCAAACGTTTGATCGGCCACAAATTTGAAGACAAAGAAGTTCAACGCGACATCGAATCTATGCCTTTCGAAATCATCAAAGCCAGCAACGGCGACGCATGGGTGAAAGCGCAAGGTAAAGAGCTGTCTCCTCCTCAAATTTCCGCAGAAGTTTTGCGTAAAATGAAAGAAGCCGCTGAAGCTTACTTGGGCGAGAAAGTCACTGAAGCTGTGATTACCGTTCCTGCCTACTTCAACGACAGCCAACGTCAAGCGACTAAAGACGCAGGCCGTATCGCAGGTTTGGAAGTAAAACGTATCATTAACGAACCAACCGCTGCCGCTTTGGCATTCGGTATGGACAAAGGCGACAACAAAGACCGTAAAGTAGCCGTATATGACTTGGGTGGCGGTACTTTCGATATTTCCATCATCGAAATCGCCAACCTCGACGGCGACAAACAATTCGAAGTATTGGCAACCAACGGCGATACTTTCTTGGGCGGTGAAGACTTCGACCAACGCTTGATCGACTACATCATTGACGAGTTCAAAAAAGAACAAGGCATTGATTTGAAACAAGACGTAATGGCTCTGCAACGTCTGAAAGAAGCTGCTGAAAAAGCCAAAATCGAATTGTCCAGCGGTCAGCAAACTGAAATCAACCTGCCATACATCACTATGGATGCAACCGGTCCTAAACACTTGGCCATGAAAATTACCCGTGCCAAATTTGAAAGCCTGGTTGAAGACTTGATCCAACGTTCTATCGAGCCTTGTAAAATCGCATTGAAAGATGCCGGCTTGAGCACCAGCGACATCGACGACGTGATTTTGGTCGGCGGTCAAAGCCGTATGCCGAAAGTACAAGAAGCCGTTAAAGCCTTCTTCGGTAAAGAGCCTCGTAAAGACGTGAACCCTGACGAAGCTGTTGCCGTAGGTGCAGCGATTCAAGGCGAAGTATTGAGCGGCGGCCGTAGCGACGTATTGCTGCTGGACGTAACTCCTCTGTCTTTGGGTATCGAAACCATGGGCGGTGTGATGACCAAGCTGATTCAAAAGAACACTACTATTCCGACTAAAGCGTCTCAAGTGTTCTCTACTGCCGAAGACAACCAAAGCGCAGTAACCATCCATGTACTGCAAGGAGAACGCGAACGCGCTTCTGCCAACAAATCTTTGGGTCAGTTCAACTTGACCGATATCGCACCTGCACCACGCGGTATGCCGCAAATTGAAGTTACTTTCGACATTGACGCCAACGGTATCTTGCACGTTTCTGCCAAAGACAAAGGCACCGGCAAAGCGGCCAACATTACCATCCAAGGTTCTTCAGGTTTGAGCGAAGAAGAAATCGAACGCATGGTGAAAGATGCCGAAGCCAA
>NZ_JBQCWZ010000069.1:0-5513 GCF_051956895.1 Neisseria sp. P0021.S006 | reverse complement strand
GTGTTTGGCGGTGACCTACTTTCACATGGAAGAACCACACTATCATCGGCGCTGAGTCGTTTCACGGTCCTGTTCGGGATGGGAAGGCGTGGGACCAACTCGCTATGGCCGCCAAACTTAAACTGTTACAAATCGGTAAAGCCTTAATCAATATATTTGGTGATGACTGAATCAGTCAGTAAGCTTTTATCTCTTGAAGTTCTTCAAATGATAGAGTCAAGCCTCACGAGCAATTAGTATGGGTTAGCTTCACGCGTTACCGCGCTTCCACACCCCACCTATCAACGTCCTGGTCTCGAACGACTCTTTAGTGTGGTTAAACCACAAGGGAAGTCTCATCTTCAGGCGAGTTTCGCGCTTAGATGCTTTCAGCGCTTATCTCTTCCGAACTTAGCTACCCGGCTATGCAACTGGCGTTACAACCGGTACACCAGAGGTTCGTCCACTCCGGTCCTCTCGTACTAGGAGCAGCCCCCGTCAAACTTCCAACGCCCACTGCAGATAGGGACCAAACTGTCTCACGACGTTTTAAACCCAGCTCACGTACCACTTTAAATGGCGAACAGCCATACCCTTGGGACCGACTACAGCCCCAGGATGTGATGAGCCGACATCGAGGTGCCAAACTCCGCCGTCGATATGAACTCTTGGGCGGAATCAGCCTGTTATCCCCGGAGTACCTTTTATCCGTTGAGCGATGGCCCTTCCATACAGAACCACCGGATCACTATGTCCTGCTTTCGCACCTGCTCGACTTGTCGGTCTCGCAGTTAAGCTACCTTTTGCCATTGCACTATCAGTCCGATTTCCGACCGGACCTAGGTAACCTTCGAACTCCTCCGTTACTCTTTGGGAGGAGACCGCCCCAGTCAAACTGCCTACCATGCACGGTCCCCGACCCGGATTACGGGTCTGGGTTAGAACCTCAAAGACACCAGGGTGGTATTTCAAGGACGGCTCCACAGAGACTGGCGTCTCTGCTTCAAAGCCTCCCACCTATCCTACACAAGTGACTTCAAAGTCCAATGCAAAGCTACAGTAAAGGTTCACGGGGTCTTTCCGTCTAGCAGCGGGTAGATTGCATCTTCACAACCACTTCAACTTCGCTGAGTCTCGGGAGGAGACAGTGTGGCCATCGTTACGCCATTCGTGCGGGTCGGAACTTACCCGACAAGGAATTTCGCTACCTTAGGACCGTTATAGTTACGGCCGCCGTTTACTGGGGCTTCGATCCGATGCTTGCACATCTTCAATTAACCTTCCAGCACCGGGCAGGCGTCACACCCTATACGTCCACTTTCGTGTTAGCAGAGTGCTGTGTTTTTAATAAACAGTCGCAGCCACCTATTCTCTGCGACCCTCCAGGGCTTACGGAGCAAGTCCTTAACCTTAGAGGGCATACCTTCTCCCGAAGTTACGGTATCAATTTGCCGAGTTCCTTCTCCCGAGTTCTCTCAAGCGCCTTAGAATTCTCATCCTGCCCACCTGTGTCGGTTTGCGGTACGGTTCGATTCAAACTGAAGCTTAGTGGCTTTTCCTGGAAGCGTGGTATCGGTTACTTCATGTCCGTAGACACTCGTCGTCACTTCTCGGTGTTAAGAAGACCCGGATTTGCCTAAGTCTTCCACCTACCGGCTTAAACAAGCTATTCCAACAGCTTGCTAACCTAACCTTCTCCGTCCCCACATCGCATTTGAATCAAGTACAGGAATATTAACCTGTTTCCCATCGACTACGCATTTCTGCCTCGCCTTAGGGGCCGACTCACCCTACGCCGATGAACGTTGCGTAGGAAACCTTGGGCTTTCGGCGAGCGGGCTTTTCACCCGCTTTATCGCTACTCATGTCAACATTCGCACTTCTGATACCTCCAGCACACTTTACAATGCACCTTCATTGGCCTACAGAACGCTCCCCTACCATGCCAGTAAACTGGCATCCGCAGCTTCGGTTATAGATTTGAGCCCCGTTACATCTTCCGCGCAGGACGACTCGACCAGTGAGCTATTACGCTTTCTTTAAATGATGGCTGCTTCTAAGCCAACATCCTGGCTGTCTGGGCCTTCCCACTTCGTTTACCACTTAATCTATCATTTGGGACCTTAGCTGGCGGTCTGGGTTGTTTCCCTCTTGACAACGGACGTTAGCACCCGCTGTCTGTCTCCCGAGGAACCACTTGATGGTATTCTTAGTTTGCCATGGGTTGGTAAGTTGCAATAACCCCCTAGCCATAACAGTGCTTTACCCCCATCAGTGTCTTGCTCGAGGCACTACCTAAATAGTTTTCGGGGAGAACCAGCTATCTCCGAGTTTGTTTAGCCTTTCACCCCTATCCACAGCTCATCCCCGCATTTTGCAACATGCGTGGGTTCGGTCCTCCAGTACCTGTTACGGCACCTTCAACCTGGCCATGGATAGATCACTCGGTTTCGGGTCTACACCCAGCAACTGTTCGCCCTATTAAGACTCGGTTTCCCTACGCCTCCCCTATTCGGTTAAGCTCGCTACTGAATGTAAGTCGTTGACCCATTATACAAAAGGTACGCAGTCACACCACAAGGGTGCTCCCACTGTTTGTATGCATCAGGTTTCAGGTTCTATTTCACTCCCCTCCCGGGGTTCTTTTCGCCTTTCCCTCACGGTACTGGTTCACTATCGGTCGATGATGAGTATTTAGCCTTGGAGGATGGTCCCCCCATATTCAGACAGGATTTCACGTGTCCCGCCCTACTTTTCGTACGCTTAGTACCACTGTTGAGATTTCGAATACGGGACTATCACCCACTATGGTCAAGCTTCCCAGCTTGTTCTTCTATCTCGACAGTTATCACGTACAGGCTCCTCCGCGTTCGCTCGCCACTACTTGCGGAATCTCGGTTGATTTCTTTTCCTCCGGGTACTTAGATGGTTCAGTTCTCCGGGTTCGCTTCGCTTATCCTATGTATTCAGATAAGGATACCTCCTAAGAGGTGGGTTTCCCCATTCGGACACCGCGGGATCATAGCTTTATTGCCAGCTCCCCCGCGCTTTTCGCAGGCTTACACGTCCTTCGTCGCCTATCATCGCCAAGGCATCCACCTGATGCACTTATTCACTTGACTCTATCATTTCAAGAACCTCTTTGACTTCGTTTGCCTACCCGTTGACTAGGGAAGCAAACTTGAAATTCCTACTTTGATAAAGCTTACTGCTTGTTGTGTCTTAATCCTGCCTTTTGTGTTTCAGGATTAAGTCGATACAATCATCACCCAAATACTGTGTTTGTTTTCTTTTCTCTTGCGAGAGATTTTTTATCCTTTGCAAAGAATAAAAAATCAAAACAAACGCATTGTCTTTGTTTGTTGATTTCGGCTTTCCAATTTGTTAAAGATCGATGCGTCAATATTTCACTTCGCAAATCAAAATAAGCTGCTAAGTATAGCAGGCTTCCTTTGATTTGTAAAGTACTTGGTGGAGGCAAACGGGATCGAACCGATGACCCCCTGCTTGCAAAGCAGGTGCTCTACCAACTGAGCTATGCCCCCGTTCTTGGTGGGTCTGGGAGGACTTGAACCTCCGACCCCACGCTTATCAAGCGTGTGCTCTAACCAGCTGAGCTACAAACCCGGATTCTCTTCTTAAGCGAATCTTGTCTTCACTCAAGCTTTTCTCTTCCGCATCTTTTACAGTTTACCGATAAGTGTGAATGCATCAGACCTCTTCTTTCTCTAGAAAGGAGGTGATCCAGCCGCAGGTTCCCCTACGGCTACCTTGTTACGACTTCACCCCAGTCATGAAGCATACCGTGGTAAGCGGGCTCCTTGCGGTTACCCTACCTACTTCTGGTATCCCCCACTCCCATGGTGTGACGGGCGGTGTGTACAAGACCCGGGAACGTATTCACCGCAGTATGCTGACCTGCGATTACTAGCGATTCCGACTTCATGCACTCGAGTTGCAGAGTGCAATCCGGACTACGATCGGTTTTGTGAGATTGGCTCCGCCTCGCGGCTTGGCTACCCTCTGTACCGACCATTGTATGACGTGTGAAGCCCTGGTCATAAGGGCCATGAGGACTTGACGTCATCCCCACCTTCCTCCGGCTTGTCACCGGCAGTCTCATTAGAGTGCCCAACTTAATGATGGCAACTAATGACAAGGGTTGCGCTCGTTGCGGGACTTAACCCAACATCTCACGACACGAGCTGACGACAGCCATGCAGCACCTGTGTTACGGTTCCCGAAGGCACTCCTCCGTCTCTGGAGGATTCCGTACATGTCAAGACCAGGTAAGGTTCTTCGCGTTGCATCGAATTAATCCACATCATCCACCGCTTGTGCGGGTCCCCGTCAATTCCTTTGAGTTTTAATCTTGCGACCGTACTCCCCAGGCGGTCAATTTCACGCGTTAGCTACGCTACTAAGCAATCAAGTTGCCCAACAGCTAATTGACATCGTTTAGGGCGTGGACTACCAGGGTATCTAATCCTGTTTGCTACCCACGCTTTCGAGCATGAACGTCAGTGTTATCCCAGGAGGCTGCCTTCGCCATCGGTATTCCTCCACATCTCTACGCATTTCACTGCTACACGTGGAATTCTACCTCCCTCTGACACACTCTAGTCACCCAGTTCAGAACGCAGTTCCCAGGTTGAGCCCGGGGATTTCACATCCTGCTTAAGTAACCGTCTGCGCTCGCTTTACGCCCAGTAATTCCGATTAACGCTCGCACCCTACGTATTACCGCGGCTGCTGGCACGTAGTTAGCCGGTGCTTATTCTTCAGGTACCGTCATCAGCTGTCGGTATTAGCAACAGCCTTTTCTTCCCTGACAAAAGTCCTTTACAACCCGAAGGCCTTCTTCAGACACGCGGCATGGCTGGATCAGGCTTGCGCCCATTGTCCAAAATTCCCCACTGCTGCCTCCCGTAGGAGTCTGGGCCGTGTCTCAGTCCCAGTGTGGCGGATCATCCTCTCAGACCCGCTACTGATCGTCGCCTTGGTAGGCCTTTACCCCACCAACTAGCTAATCAGATATCGGCCGCTCGAATAACGCAAGGCCCGAAGGTCCCCTGCTTTCCTCCTCAGAGAATATGCGGTATTAGCTAATCTTTCGATTAGTTATCCCCCATTACTCGGTACGTTCCGATATATTACTCACCCGTTCGCCACTCGCCACCCAAGAAGCAAGCTTCTCTGTGCTGCCGTCCGACTTGCATGTGTAAAGCATGCCGCCAGCGTTCAATCTGAGCCAGGATCAAACTCTTATGTTCAATCTCTAACTTATAACTTCTGGTCTGCTTCAAAGAAACCGACAGGACAATGTCTAAAACATCATCTTGTCTGTCTTTCAAACAGTGTGAGGCCTAATGCACTCACACTTATCGGTAATCTGTTTTTTAAAGAGCGAATCGAATTATACAGTACATTTAGCAAATGTCAACTAAAATTATCGAAAATTCTAACTAACTGTGTTATACTGTCTGCTTCGTTTTCTTCACCGCGTCAGCAGCGAAGAACCGAACTATACGCCT
>NZ_JBQCWZ010000068.1:0-5529 GCF_051956895.1 Neisseria sp. P0021.S006 | reverse complement strand
TCTTCCACGCCGTCTTTCCGGTGGTCAACATACCAAAAAACCTTCTGCTCAGGCTGCACAAGCCGACGCTTTATTGCGCCTGCTCGTTGCTTTTGTCCTGATTGTCATCTTCTTTTCCATCTTGCTGGCGCGGTTCTTTTACTTGCAAGTGACTCAACACAATGAGTTTTCCGGTCAGGCATCGAGTAACCGCATCACCCTGATTCCAACTCCGCCCGTACGTGGCGAAATCGTCGATATCAACGGCGTTCCTTTGGCCAAAAACTATCCAGTCTTTTCGCTCGAAGTTATTCCCAGCCGCATCGAAGGTAAGATGGAAGATGTCATTGAAGCATTGAAAAAATACGTCGATATCACGCCGACAGATTTAAAACGCTTCAAAAAATACCGCGAAAGCTATCGAAAATTTGAAAATATCCCACTCAAGCTCAGGCTGACCGATGAAGAGGCAGCCCGTTTGTCCGTGCATCTGCGCGAATTCAAAGGCGTAGAGGTCAACTCACGCACATTTCGCGAATATCCTTACGGCAAGCTGACCTCCCATTTCTTAGGCTACATCGGCCGTATTAGCGATAAAGACAAAGAAATTCTGGAAGAAGAAGGCCTGACTGCCCTCTATCGCGGCAGTACGCATATCGGCAAATCAGGCTTGGAAAAATATTACGAACACCAGCTTCATGGCATCCCAGGCTATCAGGAAGTCGAAAAAGACGCTTACGGCAATATCGTCCGCATATTGAAAAATGTCCCGTCCAAAATGGGGCAAACCTTGCGCCTAGGCATGGATATCCGCATGCAGCAGGAAGCCGACCGCATCTTGGGCGACCGCCGTGGCGCATTGGTGGCCATCAATCCGCAAGACGGTACTGTTTTGGCATTTGTTTCCAAACCTTCCTTCGATCCCAACCTCTTTATTGATGGCATCGACAGCGACACTTGGAAAATGCTGAATGACGATTGGAAAAAGCCTTTGATCAACCGCGTTACCCAAGGCCTTTATCCGCCGGGTTCTACATTCAAACCCTTTATGGGCATGGCTTTGTTGGAAAGCGGCAAAATCACTCAAAACACCATCGTCCCCGCTCCCGGCGCATGGAGCATACCCGGCAGCCGCCATATCTTCCGCGACTCCGTCCGCAGCGGTCACGGCTCGGCCAACTTGAGCAAAGCCATTCAAGTATCCTCAGATACCTTCTTCTACCGTTTGGGTTACGAAATGGGTATCGATAAAGCCTCTCCGTATCTGGCGCAATTCGGTTTCGGCCAAAAAACCGGCATTGACCTGCCCAGCGAATACGCAGGCGTTTTGCCCAGCCGCGAATGGAAAGCCAAACGCTTTGCCAAATCTTCCGACCCTACCGCCAAAGAATGGCGCGCCGGCGAAATGGTTTCTGTCAGCATCGGCCAAGGCTACAACGCCTACACGCCTTTGCAAATGGCACATGCGACAGCTTCTCTTGCCAATGACGGTGTCGTCCATCAGCCGCATTTGGTCAAAGAAGTATTGGATTTCGGCGCACGCAAAATTACCCGTATCAACCCCAATCCCGAGCGTCAAATTCCGTTCAAAGCAGACAACTTCGAATACGTCAAACGCGCAATGGAAAAGGTATTGAAACCGGGCGGTACGGCGCACCGTATCAGTGGCGGACTCGCCTATACGATGGGCGGTAAAACCGGTACGGCCCAGGTCGTACAAATCAAACAGGGCGGCCGCTACAACGCCGTAGCCCTGCGCGAACAACACCGCGACCACGCATGGTTTATCTCGTTTGCGCCATTGGAAAAACCTGAAATCGCCATTGCCGTTATTTTGGAAAACGGCGGTTGGGGTGCGTATGCCGCGCCATTGGCTCGTGAAATGACTGATTTTTATATGCTTCACGTCAAGCCGCAACAGTTTTCAGACGGCCTTGAGTCAGATTTAGCCAAAACTGAAACAACGGACAAACATCAGCCTATTCCCAGCATTTTCCAATCTGCCTACGGACTGACGCCGACAAGCCCTGCCTCACAGCCGGAGGTTCATCATGAATAACACATCAGCGTGGAAAAATTTCAAATCCACCATTGCAGCCCCGATTGACCCTTGGCTGTTTTTTGCCATGCTCGCCATCTACATCATGAGCCTGTTCCTGCTCTATTCTGCAGACGGGCAAGAGTTCGGACAATTGGAAAACAAAACCATCCATACTGTTTTGGGATTTGCCCTTTTATGGATTATCGCCGTATTCAAGCCGCAAACGGCTGCCAAAGTCGCCCTGCCTGTTTACATTGTCGGCGTATTACTGTTGATTGGCGTCGAAGTCGCCGGCGTTACCGTCAACGGCTCGACCCGTTGGCTGAGTATCGGCTTTACCCGTATCCAACCTTCCGAAATCATGAAAATCGGTATTCCCATGACTGTCGCGTGGTATTTCCAACGCTATGAAGGCCGTCTGAAATGGATACATTATATTGTCGCCCTCGTGCTGATTCTTGTTCCTGTCGCCCTGATTTTGAAGCAGCCAGATCTGGGGACGGCCGCGCTGATTATGGCTTCAGGTATTTTTGTCATCTTCTTTGCCGGACTGCCTTGGAAAGCCATTTTTTCCGCTATTATTGCCTTTGTAGCCGCCTTGCCGCTCTTGTGGAATTACGGCATGCACGACTACCAGAAAACCCGCGTCCTCACCCTGCTCGATCCAACCAAAGACCCGTTAGGTGCAGGCTACCACATCATCCAATCCATGATTGCCATCGGCTCGGGCGGTGTATGGGGCAAAGGCTGGCTCAACGGTACGCAAACCCATTTGGACTATATTCCCGAATCAACGACTGACTTTATTTTCGCAGTATTCGGCGAAGAATTCGGCCTGATTGGTAATATCCTTTTACTGCTGGTTTACCTTATCATTCTGGCACGCGGATTGTGGATTGCCGCGCAAGCTCAATCCCTTTACAGCCGTACTCTGGCAGGCGCGTTGACCATGACCTTTTTCTGCTATGCCTTTGTAAACATGGGCATGGTCAGCGGTATTTTGCCCGTTGTCGGCGTCCCCCTTCCCCTGGTCAGCTACGGCGGTACAGCTACACTTTCCATCATGGTGGTACTCGCCCTGTTGATGGGTATTGCCAATGAACACAAAAACCTCCGCCGTCGTAATATAGACAACGACGACCTAACTGCAAGCAAGGAATAATATGGAATTAGGTGTAGAAATCGGCAAACTTCTCGTTGCACTTCTTGTACTGATCAACCCCTTCAGCGCGCTCTCAATTTATCTTGACCTGACACAAAACCACAGCACCAAAGAAAAGCGCAGAATCGCGCGTACTGCCGCATTGGCTGTTTTCATCGTGATTGTCGTCTTTGCACTGGGCGGCGGTATCTTGTTGAAAGTACTCGGCATCAGCGTCGGCTCCTTCCAAGTCGGCGGCGGTATTCTGGTTTTGCTGATTGCCATCTCCTTAATGAACGGCAACGATAATCCTGCCAAACCCAAAATTGATTCCCATTCAGAAGAACATCAAAGTGCGCAACAAGTCCGCCGCAATGAAAAAGCCATTGCCGTCGTACCCATTGCCATTCCGATTACCATCGGCCCCGGCGGTATCTCTACCGTCATTATTTACTCCTCTGCCGCCAAAAATTACAGCGATATTGCCCTAATTATCATCTCCGGCTTTCTGGTCAGCCTGATTTGCTATCTCATCCTGATCGTTGCCGGACGCATCAGTAAACGCTTGGGCACGACCGGCCTGACCATCCTCAACCGTATCATGGGCATGATGCTTGCTGCCATTTCCGTAGAGATTATTGTTGCCGGCTTAAAATCTATTTTTCCCCAACTGGTCGCTTGAAGTACAATTATCACAATAAAAGGCCGTCTGAAACATTTTCAGACGGCCTCATAAAAACATAAAAACAAAGGAGCCAACCATGTTTCACAGCACCCATGTCTTTACCGGTGAAACCATTTGCCGCCGACCGGCACAAAACTACACTGAATTTACCGACGAATTAAACCGCCTCCAAACCCTTCAGCAAACCTTCGCTCAATCAAGCATTACCGAGCGCACCGCCCTCTTACAGCAATTTGCCGACAGCCTTACCCAAAACCAAGAACGCCTTGCTGAAATGGTTTGCGAAGAAGTCGGACGCTGCCTGCACGAATGCCGTGCCGAAATCAATAAATCCATCGAGCTTATCCGCTACTACGTCCGTCTTGCCCCCGAACTGCTAGCCCATAAAACCATCGCTACCCAAGCCAGCCTCAGCCAAGTCCGCTTCGAACCTTTGGGTGTTGTTTTGGCGGTTATGCCGTGGAACTACCCTGTTTGGCAGATTTTACGATTTGCCATCCCTGCCCTGTGCGCCGGCAATGCCTGCGCAGTCAAACCTGCGCCCAGTGTCGCCCGCGTCAGCGAAACCCTATTCAGCCTTATCCCCGAAGGTTTGCCACTTATCGGCGCATGGTTAAGTCATGAAGACACGCTTAAAGCCATTGAAGATACTGATGCCATGGCATTTACCGGTTCAACCCATACCGGCCGCCTGCTGGCCGCCCATGCAGGCAAACATCTGAAAAAAACCGTCCTTGAACTGGGTGGCAGCAATCCGTTTATCATTCTGCCCGATGCCGATCTGCAACGCGCAGCCATCGATGCCTGCTATTCGCGCTTTCGCGATGCCGGACAATCCTGCAATGCCGCCAAGCGCATTGTTGTTACCCAAGATATTGCCGAACAATTTATTCCGCTCTTCCTTGCCGAGTGTGCCAAACTGCAAACCGGCAATCCCAAAGACTTGAACACCACCCTTGCCCCGCTTCACCGCCAAGACCTGCGTCAAACCGTTCACGAGCAGGTTCAAGATGCGGTTGCACACGGTGCGCAATGCTTGAGCGGCGGCTATATCCCTGAGGGAGAAATCTGGTTTTACCCTGCCACGGTATTGGATCAAGTCAATCCAAACTGCCGCGTTTGGCACGAAGAAGTCTTCGGCCCGGTTGCCATGATCTTACGCGCCGACAATCCGGATCACGCCGTTGCGCTTGCCAATGACACACCTTTCGGCCTCGGCGCCTGTATCTACACAGCCGACACGGCAAACGCATGGCAATATGCCGAAAAAATCCAAGCAGGCTCTGTCTTTATCAACCGCCACACCAGCAGCGACCTGCGCCTCCCCTTTGGCGGCGTCAAAGCTTCAGGTTATGGACGTGAGCTATCAGAATTCGGGCTGTACGAGTTCGTCAACGTCAAAACCTATTGGCAAAAATAAACCGTTTCATTAACTCAGGCCGTCTGAAAACCCAATTTCAGACGGCCTGATGTTGTTTAAAAAACTGGCAAAAATATTGTATTTAATCCCGTATAAACCCTGCAAAATCAAAGCCGCTCAAAAATAGAAACCTATCTTAAAAAGCAATCCATATTCCCCAGTCCATTTTGAAGCAGCAGATTATCATGTTCTTCATTCCGATTGCTGCATTAAGCCATTTCTAAAATACCCAATAAACAAAAATGCCGTCTGAAATACAACTT
>NZ_JBQCWZ010000067.1:0-5572 GCF_051956895.1 Neisseria sp. P0021.S006 | reverse complement strand
AAAGTAACGTTATCCAAGAGCGGGCTGGAGATAGCTTGATCGGTAGCCAAACGGGCACGGTCGATACCTTGCGCGAAACCTGAACCCATCATGGCGATACCGCGATTGCTCATCACGGTTTTCACGTCGGCGAAGTCCAAGTTGATCATGTCGCTCGGGCAAGTCACCACTTCGGAAATACCGGCAACAGCATCACGCAGTACATTGTCGGCCGCACGGAAAGCTTCACGCATGGTCACGTCTTCGCCCAAGGCAGTCATCAATTTGTCGTTAGGGATAATAATCAGGGAATCGACACGCTCTTTGAGCTGATCCAAACCTGCTTGAGCGATATGTACGCGTTTGCCTTCGTAAGCAAACGGACGGGTTACAACCGCAACGGTCAGGATACCCATTTCTTTAGCGATTTCAGCCACAACAGGAGCAGAGCCGGTACCTGTACCGCCACCCATACCGGTCGTGATGAACAGCATGTTTGCACCACGGATAGCATCTTCGATGGCTTCACGATCTTCTTGAGCAGCGGCGCGGCCAATTTCAGGATTTGCACCGGCACCTAAACCGCGAGTCAGGTTTGTACCCAATTGAATGCGTTTAGCCGCATTGTTTTTAGCCAATGATTGCGCATCGGTATTGGCACTGATGAACTCAACACCATGAATAGTGTTGGCAACCATGTTGTTGATGGCATTACAGCCGCCACCACCCAAACCGATAACTTTAATAACAGCAGGGCTCGTTGCTGATTCTGCTACGTCGTAAACAAATTCCATTCAATAATCCTCCGCGCCCCGCTTTATAAGGACGGTTCAAAAATAACTCATTATCCGTATTATATAAGAAGTATTCAGATACTGGCAAAAATCTTCTTACCATTCGGCTGTCGGCGTTATATTTTTACTACATTTTTTAACAGAAAATATACAAGTTTTAAATTATTCACTTGGCAATTATTTAAAACTGTTTAATTCCACTTAAATATTCAGGACAAACGGTTGCTGCACCGCCTGCCCTGAAAACTTTTATCAGAAATTATCTCTGAAGAATCTTTGGATTTTTTCCCACAGACCCATTTTTTTGCCTGAATCATTCAGTGCAATCGCACCGGTTCGGCTGGTTTGCTCACCCTCTTCGGCAGCATAGGCCGTCTGAAGCAGGCCGATCGCTGTTGAATAGCGTGGATTACGAATACGCTCGGATACGCCGCCCATTTCTTGTGGAACACCGATACGCGCCGGCAGGTTGAAGACTTCTTCCGCCAACTCAACAATACCGGTCAACATAGAAGCACCGCCGGTCAAAACGATACCGGAAGTCAGCACTTCTTCTGGGAAACCGGAGCGGCGCAATTCGTTCAGCGTCAACTCCAAAATTTCTTCTACACGCGGGCCGATGATTTCAGCCAATACACGACGTGAAATTTGACGTGATTGACGGTCGCCAACACTAGGAACTTCAATCATTTCATCCAAGCCGTCCATAGTCGGAATAGCAGCACCGTAATGGATTTTGATGTACTCGGCTGCACTGTGCGGCGTACGCAAGGCTTGAGCCAAGTCTTTGGTAATCAAATCGCCGGCAACAGGAATAACCGCAGTATGACGGATGGCGCCATTGGTATAAACCGCGATGTCGGTTGTACCGCCACCGATATCGATGACGCACACGCCCAAATCTTTTTCGTCTTCAGTCAAAACGGCGTGACCGCTTGCCAAAGGCTGAAGCATGATTTGATCCATTTGCAGGCCGCAACGTTGGATACATTTTTGGATATTTTGCAAAGCAGTGTTCGCACCGGTGATGATGTGTACACGGGTATCCAAACGCACGCCGCTCATGCCGATAGGCTCTTTCACACCGGGTTGGTTGTCGATGATGTACTCTTGAACCACGGTATGTAAGATATTGTGATCAGGCGGAATATTGATGGCTTTGGCTGTTTCGATGGCACGATCGATGTCGGCTTGCGATACTTCGCCATCTTTAATTTTGACCACGCCTTGTGAATTCAGGCTGCGGATATGGTTACCGGCAATACCGGTGACAACGTGGGAAATTTTGGTATCTGCCATCAGCTCGGCATCTTCTACCGCCTGACGAATGGCTTGCGCGGTAGCGTCGATATTGGTCACCATACCTGCACGCAGGCCGCGTGAAGGGCTTTGACCCAAGCCAACAATGTGGATTTCGTTATCTTCCCGAATCTCGCCGATTAAGGCGATGACCTTGGACGTACCAATGTCTAAGGCACTGATATATTTATTTTGTTGTTGTTCCATAATTGCTCGTTCGCTATGTTGTCTGACTGACGGTTTGATTATTTTTGAAACAAGATTGCTTCACGTCTAATCGGCTATTCACTCTCGGAAGGGTTTTCAGACGGCCTGTAACGGACTGAAAAACCATCCTTATAACGCATATCGACATACTCGATACGACTTTGTTTTTTACGCAGCAGCGATGGCCAAATCTGGACAAACTGCTGCAAACGTTTGATTTCGTTTTCACGCCCCAAGCGCACGGTAATGCCGTTGTTCAATACAAGCAACCATGCCGACCGCGGCGTGTAGATCAATTCTTTGATAGTCAGTTTCAACGGACTCAAAATACCGGAAAAGTCCGCATAATGTTTGACCATGTCTTTGCCTGTCCCCTGCTGCCCTTCAAATATAGGCAGGTCCTGTTTCAGACTTGCGGCAAACACATTGCCCTTACTGTCCACCAAGCCGCCAGCGCGCCAATGCGCAACCGGCACACGCTCGGTCAGGATAATTTCCACGGTTTCCGGAAAACGGCGGCGTACCATTGCCGAGTCAATCCAAGGCAATTCCTGAAAAGCGGCCTGCGCCGAATCAATATCGGCGCGGAACATATTACCCCTGATATGCTCTCGTGCAACGGTTTGCAATTCTTTGTTGGAAGCATATTTCAGCTTACCCTGAATGGCAATCTGTTTCACAGGAAAATATTTGGAATTGTAAAGCCAAGCTATGCCCGAACCTATCAGTAGAAAGGTCATCAGCACCAATAGCCGGCGGGTCAGCCGACCCAATGCGCCTGCATCATCCCACATGAGCGGTCTTCAAAATCTCAATACATAAATCAGCAAAATCTACGCCGGTATGGGCTGCAGATTTTGGCACCAAACTGTGGCTGGTCATACCGGGCAAGGTATTGATTTCCAAAAGATACAGCTTACCGTCCGTATCTTTTAGGAAGTCCACGCGCGAACAACCGTCCGCACCAATCGCCTGCGCGCCACGCACGGCCAGTTCGCGCATCAGGTTTTCCTCATCCTCACTCAAATCTTCCGACGGGCATTGATAAACCGTATCGTCGCGGTTGTATTTAGCCTCGTAGTCGTAAAACTCAGTAGCTGGAATAATATGAATGCTCGGCAGGCCTTTGCCGTTCAATACCGGGCAAGAATACTCGCCGCCTCCGATAAAGCGTTCGGCAATAATTTCACCCTGCAAATGTTTCAATTCTTCGTAAACGCTTTTCAGACGGCCTTTTTCTTTTACTTTTACCACACCGACGCTGCTGCCTTCCGCGGCAGGTTTCACAAACATCGGCAGGCCCAATTTTTCTTCAACAGCATCAAAGTCGCTGTCGTCATGCAATACAGCAAACTCAGGAACAGGCAAACCCACGGCCTGCCAAATCAGTTTGCAGCGGTATTTGTCCATACCCAGCGCGGAAGCGGCCACACCACTGCCGGTGTAAGGAATACCCATCAGTTCCAACGCGCCTTGAACCGCGCCATCTTCGCCGAAAGTACCGTGCAGAATATTGAAGGCCGTCTGAAAACCTTGTGTTTTCAATTCAGACAACGGAGTTTCTTTGGGGTCGAACGCATGGGCATCGACGCCTTTGCTTTTCAAGGCAGCCAAAATAGCGGCGCCGCTGTCCAGAGAAACTTCGCGCTCGCTAGAGAAGCCGCCCATCAACACGGCCACTTTGCCAAAATTCTGCATAATTTCCACTTTCTTAAATACTGATACAGGCCGTCTGAATATTGTTCAGACGACCTATCTGCCCTCAAAGACCAATATGCCCGTTTATTATGATTGTTTCGACAATTCCACCAATGCAGACGGAACGCGGTTGATGCTGCCGGCACCCATATTCAACACAACATCGCCGTCCTGCAAAACATTCAGCAGCATTTGCGGCAAGTCGGCAACGTTTTCGCAGTAAATCGGCTCAAGTTTGCCCAATATGCGGATGGCGCGTGCCAAGGCGCGGGAATCGGCTGCGGCAATCGGCTCTTCGCCTGCGGCATAAACTTCGGTCAACACCAGCGCATCAACGGTATTGAGGACTTTGGTGAAATCTTCGAACAAATCACGTGTGCGGGTATAGCGGTGTGGTTGGAAAGCCAAGACCAAACGTTTTTCAGGGTATGCACCGCGCGCAGCGGAAAGGGTTGCTGCCATTTCAACAGGATGATGGCCATAATCGTCCACCAGCAAAGCAGTTCCGCCGTTTGGTAATTTAATGTCGCCATATTTTTGGAAGCGGCGACCGACACCTTCAAAGCCGAGCAAGCCTTTTTGAATGGCTTCAACCGATGCGCCAACTTCCAGCGCAACGCCGATAGCCGCCAACGCATTGAGGACGTTGTGGCGGCCGGGCATATTCAAAACAACTTCAAACGGCTCTTGCTCGTGTCCTTTCATTTGAACATGAACGGTAAATTTCATTTGCGCGCCGACGTTTTCAATATTGGTCGCATAGATATCGGCAGTATCGTCCAAGCCGTAAGTGGCGTAAGGTTTGCTAATTTTCGGTAAAATCGCGCGGACGTGTTCGCTGTCGATACACAGAAAGGCTTTGCCGTAGAACGGCATACGGTGGATAAAATCGACAAACGCCTGATGCAGTTTCTCAACGCTGTGGCCGTAAGTGTCCATGTGGTCTTCGTCGATATTGGTCACGACGGACATAATCGGCGTCAGATACAGGAAAGAGGCATCGGATTCGTCGGCTTCGGCAACAATGTATTCGCCTTTACCCAAACGGGCGTTGGTACCAGCGGCGTTGAGCTTGCCGCCGATAACGAAAGTCGGGTCAAGTCCTGCCGCGCCGAGAATAGAAGCGGTCAGGCTGGTGGTTGTGGTTTTGCCGTGCGTACCGGCAATGGCGATACCATCGCGGAAGCGCATCAACTCTGCCAACATCAGCGCGCGCGGAATCACGGGAATCTGCTGTTCCAATGCGGCAACAACCTCAGGATTGTCTTTTTTGACCGCAGTAGAGGTAACAACCACGTCGGCGCCATTGACGTGTTCGGCAGTATGACCTGGGTAAACTTGGATGCCGAGAGCGCTCAAATGCTCGGTAACGGCATTACGCGCCTGATCCGAACCGGAAACTTTAAAGCCCAAATTGTGTAAAACTTCGGCAATACCGCTCATGCCGACGCCGCCGATTCCGACAAAATGGATGTTGGTCACTCGATTTTTCATCATAACGTTGCGTTCCGGTTGGTTTTTAGTGCGTAAAGGCGTTATTTTAAAGGGCTATCCGCTTCTGCGCTATGCTTTTATTGTAAAGGAATTTTAACAAA
>NZ_JBQCWZ010000066.1:0-5836 GCF_051956895.1 Neisseria sp. P0021.S006 | reverse complement strand
CTGAGAAACTATTCAAACTGAGCACACTTGCCCTCTGCCTTGCCGCACTGCCCCAAGCCGCACAAGCTGCCGAAGAAGTACAACAGGCTGAAGTGGAACAAGTTACCGTAGTGGGTAAAAACAAAAGCCTGCGTACTGAAAGTCAAAACAGCTACACCGTATCCGCGATGCGTTCGACTACAGGATTAGTGCTCTCTCCCCGGGAAATTCCCCAATCCGTCAGCGTCATTACCAAAAAACAAATTGAAGACCAGGGCATCACCGACTTAGAAGGTGCGTTGCAAAACGCTACGGGCATCAATGTTTTCAAAAGCGGCGGACGTACGCATTTCATGTCGCGCGGCTATTTTATCGAACAGTTTGAAGAAGATGGTATTGCCACTCAACTCGGCTCACCCGGCGGATTCGGCTTAGGCGGCCCGGCCGGCGACCCGACCAGTGCAACCGATATGGCAATGTACGACCACATTGAAGTGGTGCGCGGTGCGGCAGGTTTGACACAGGCAAACAACGAACCCGGTGGCACTGTAAACGCCGTCCGTAAAAAGCCGACTGCAAAACGCCAGCTTTCCGCCGATTTGATGGCAAACTCATGGGGCAAAGTAAACAGCGTCTTTGATGCATCCGGTACCTTAAGCCAAGAGCACGGCCTGCGCGGACGCTTTGTCGGCTCGGTAGGCAGCAACAAAACCTTCAAAGACCAATCCGGCGGCCGCGACCTCCTTCTGTATGGCGTGATGGACAAAGACATCGGCGACAACAGCAAACTTACCTAGGGCGCAAGCTATCTCAACCAAACCGAAACACCCGATCCAGACGGCCTACCTATGCGTGCAGACGGCAAAGAGTGGAAACGCAGCCGCTATCTGGGTGCGGATTGGAACGAAGCCCGCCTGAAAAAATACAATCTTTTTACCGAATTT
The DNA here is from genome assembly GCF_051956895.1 of Neisseria sp. P0021.S006. Taxonomy (NCBI): domain Bacteria; kingdom Pseudomonadati; phylum Pseudomonadota; class Betaproteobacteria; order Neisseriales; family Neisseriaceae; genus Neisseria; species Neisseria sp. P0021.S006. Next base: position 4,913 of record NZ_JBQCWZ010000066.1, on the reverse strand, counting down.
GAACATTATTTCAACGACAACTGGAAACTGAGCAGCAAGTTGGACTGGCGTAAGAACACCAGTTCAAAAGAATATTACACGCTGGGCGGCACAGGTAACGGCATCGGTACAGACGGCCTGGGAACCACATACAGCTTCGACCGTTACGATGCAGGCAACCGCCAGTTCACTTTCCAAAACAACCTGACCGGCCGCATCTTCGCTTTCGGCCAAAATCACGACCTCTTCTTCATGCACAGCTATTCCAAAGAGAACGTGAATTCAAGCAACCGCTGGCTCAACGACAGCAGCACCTATGACGCAGATGCCTTTAACGGCAGCGAGAAAGCCAAACCCGATTGGGATTCTGCCACAACCAAAGCCCGTGGCGGCAACGGCCGTTATACTACCCATGCCTTTGGTTTGGGCGCGCGCATCAATCCTACCGACAAACTGCACATCATCGCAGGCGGACGCTACACCAGCTGGAAACGCGGCTACTATTGGGATCGCGACCTCAAAGACGGGGTAGCAGGTTCATCAGACTCGCTCAAACGCAACCGCTTCGTTCCTTATGCCGGCATCACTTACGACATCACGCCTAAACAAAGTATTTACGCCGCCTATACGTCCATCTTCAAACAAACGATGAACCGCGACTACAACGACAACCTACTGCCGCCGATTATGGGACGCAACTACGAACTCGGCTGGAAAGGCGAATGGAACGAAGGCCGTCTGAACACCTCGGTCGCCCTCTACCGCACCGACAAAGACAACAACAACCAACGCGTCAATGCCAAACCGCACGCCTACTGGGAACCGCTCAACCAAAGCAGCCGCGGCTTGGATGCCGAAATCTCCGGCAGCCTGACCGCCCGTTGGCAAGTTTACGCAGGCTACACCTTCAACCGCAGCACCAACCGCAGCAGCGTTACCGGCAATGTTGAATCGCGCCGAAAAGGCTACAACTTCAGCAGCCATACGCCGAAGCATATGTTCCGCCTCTACACCAGCTATGTCCTGCCGGTGGATGACGGCAAATGGACGGTCGGTCTTGGCTTGAAGAGCAGCAGCAAAACCGCCAATTCCTACGGCTCCATCAAGCAAGGCGGCTACACGGTTTGGAACACCAACGTCCAATACCGCCCGAGCAAAAACCTGCAACTGGGGCTGGCAGTCAACAACCTGACCGACAAACGCTACTACGAAAACCAATACAGCCGTGCCGCCAACAGCGGCAACTTCTACGGCGAACCGCGCAATGCCGTGTTCAGCCTGAAGTGGAAGATGTAAGTAGCGACAAACCGAGAGTGGATTACCCCCACTCTTCAAAAGCATATAAAAACCAACTATTGCTGATAAAAAGGCCGTCTGAAAGTACAATTTCACTTTCAGACGGCCATTCGCATGCATTCACAAGCATTATGAAAACACTCAAAAAATTCTTTTACCTTGCCCGCCCTTTTTGGTCAGGGGCACACGGTCACCTCCAATGGCTGATGCTCACCGTTTTGATAGGGTTCACCCTATTCTCTATTACCATCAGCGTTTGGATTGCCGCATGGGACAAACGCTTCTACGACGCACTGGCTGCATTTGACGGCGCATCCATGCCTTCGCTCATTGTCGAATACCTCGGCTATATGGCGATGGTTATCGGCTGTATCGTTTGTGCCGACTGGCTGCAAAAACGCCTCATCTTCCGTTGGCGCACCCATCTGACCGAGCAATTTCAAAAAAACTGGCTCGAAGGCCACAAACACTACCGTCTGCGCCTGACAGGCGAACCGGACAACCCCGACCAACGTATCGCCGAAGACATTTACCTGCTTGCCGACAAAAGCATCGGCCTCTTTCGCTCCTTCATCAATAATATTGCCAAATTCAGCGCGTTTGTCACCGTACTGTGGACGCTCTCCGGCGTACAGACTTTCAACATCGGCGGATACAGCATTACCGTTTACGGCTACCTTGTTTGGGTTGCACTGATTTATTCCATCTTCAGCACCGTCATCGCCCATCTTGTCGGCCGCAAACTAAAAAACCTCAATATCGACCGCCAGCATCGCGAAGCTGACTACCGCGCAGCCCTTTTACGTGTACGCGACCATGCCGAACAAATCGCCTTCTACAACGGCGGCGAAGCGGAAACAGGCCGTCTGAAACAACGTTACCTCCGCATCCGCGACAACTGGCGGCGGCTCACCAACTGCGAATTCCGCCAAGAAACCTTCTGGGCAACCTATGTCCGCATCAGCATCTTCATCCCCATCCTCGCCACCCTGCCCATGTACCTCGCCAAAACCATGACCTTCGGCGACATGATGCAGACGCGCACATCGTTTGCCCGCGTTCAAGACAGTTTCGGCTGGTTTACCGATGCATACCGCCGCCTGATTGAATGGGCGGCAGTCATCGAACGGCTTTCCGGTTTTCAGACGGCCTTGGAACAAGCAGAACAAAAAAGCCCCTCCCTTCAGTCACACCAAACAGATTTGCCGCATCATAGCGGCAAGGTCGTCTTGCAAAACCTTACCGTCTACACCCAAACCGGCAGCCCCCTGCTTACTGATATTCACCTCCAAGCCCGTTCTCCGGAATGGGTATTGCTTGAAGGTCGAAGCGGCATCGGCAAATCCACGCTGCTTCGCGTGCTTGCCGGTTTATGGCCGTATTATCACGGCAGTTTTTCCCTTGAAGGCAGCCGCCTGTTCTTCCCGCAACGCCCTTACCTGCCTACCGATACCCTGCGTCAAACCGTCAGCTACCCTTACTCAGCCTGCCAAGACGACCATTTGATTCAAACCGTTTTGAAACAAGTCGGCCTAAACAGCCCCACGGGTAGACTGCACACGTTGATGAACGATTTGGACACTTCATACGAATGGCACGGCATTCTCTCCGGCGGCGAACAACAACGCCTCAGCCTTGCACGCGCACTGCTGCACAAACCGCAAATCCTGTTCCTAGATGAAGCCACCAACCAGCTTGATGACGAATCCGCCCTGATGTTGATGCAGACCCTCAAGCAACATTTGCCCAATACTTTGGTCATCGGCATCAGCCACCAACCCAAAATTCAAGCCCTGTTTGATAGCTCTCTGAATTTGAATGAAAAAATTATTTAAATGTTAAAATGTGCAAAACGCTTGCTTTCAATCCTAACAAGAGATATAGTACTAAGTAACTAGTTCTTATTAATGAGAGCTACTCCTTGGATACTTGCCTCCGGTTCTCCAACCCGGGGGCATTTTTTTGCGTTTTTATTTTGTGTTTGTATGGATAGGATAAAGACGAAACACCCACCACAAATCAACAGACAAATCGAACCGCAAACTGCGTTTTTCAAACGCTCAGGCCGTCTGAAACCCGCTCTCGAATATTATTCATGCTATATTTCAGACGGCCTGTTTAACCGTCCCTTGCAAAGCTTGGCACAAGCATCGCTGACCGACTGCAATTAATTACTATATAATCAAACGCATTGTCATCCCTACAAAGGAGCCACACCATGACCACAAAAATTAAAATTGGTATCGTTGGTGCAACCGGTTACACAGGCGTCGAATTGTTGCGCCTGCTCAGCAGCCACCCCAACGCAGAAGTCACTGCCGTCACCAGCCGAAGCGAAGCCGGTATTGCGGTTGCCGACTACTTCCCCAGCCTGCGCGGCATTTACGACCTTGCATTCCAAACGCCCGAAGAGGCCGGGCTTGACCTCTGCGACCTCGTATTCTTCGCTACGCCCAACGGCGTAGCCATGAAAGAAGCACCGGCCCTTGTGGAAAAAGGCGTACGCGTGATTGACCTATCTGCCGACTTCCGCATCCGCGACATCCCCACATGGGAACAATGGTACAAAATGACCCATGCAGCGCCGCAACTCGTTTCCCAAGCAGTGTACGGTTTGTGCGAACTTTACAAAGACGACATCGCCAAAGCCATGCTGGTGGCCAATCCGGGTTGCTACCCTACCTGCGTTTCTCTGCCCTTATTGCCGCTGCTTCAGGCTGGTCGTCTGAAAGCCAACGCGCCGCTGATTGCCGACTGTAAATCCGGTGTTTCTGGTGCAGGCCGCAAAGCCAGTACCCACGCCCTATTGTGTGAAGCAGGTGAAAACTTCAAAGCCTACGGCGTCAGCGGCCACCGCCATTTGCCTGAAATCCAACAAACCCTGTCCAGACTGCAAGACCATGTTTCAGACGGCCTGATTTTCGTGCCACACCTTGTTCCGATGATACGCGGTATGCATGCCACCCTGTATCTGCACCTGCAAGAACATACCGATCCCGAAGCCTTACTGCGCGAATACTACCGCGACAGTCCTTTTGTCGATATCCTGCCTTCAGGTTCGACACCTGAAACCCGCAGCGTGCGCGGCGCCAACCTCTGCCGTATCAGCGTTCAAAAAGCGCCCGATCAAGACGATGTGTGGATTGTTCTTTCCGTCATCGACAACTTGGTTAAAGGCGCAGCCGGTCAAGCCGTGCAGAATATGAACATTATGTTCGGCCTGCCCGAAACCACCGGCCTGACTAATGCACCATTGATGCCTTAATATCATCCTTATTAAAAACACAAGGCCGTCTGAAACAATGGTTTTTCAGACGGCCTTTATCAATTTATTCACAAACATCACTCATACACCACGCCGGCAAGCATTTCTTCTTCATTCAAGTTGCCGTACTGTTGCTCCCAATCGTGGGTAGCCTCCACCATATCGCATTCTTTGGCGAAGGCAAGCAGCCTGCCGTCCATCTGATCCAGACTCAAACTGCCCAAGCGTTCGCATTCCGAAGCCGTCAAATTACCGTCCGCTTCATGCGCTTCCGAAGATCCGAAAGGCAGGGCAAAAAAACCCAGCACCAACGCCAGCAGCACCCAAAAAATATTTTTACGCGAACGAGTCATTTCACACCTCTCATCATAAT
>NZ_JBQCWZ010000065.1:0-6044 GCF_051956895.1 Neisseria sp. P0021.S006 | reverse complement strand
TCGATGTCTTCGGTTTGCGTGTTGGCGCGTCCGAACAGGCTCTGCATACGGCGCATCAGGCGCTCGCCGTTGCGGCGGTTGAAAAAGCCGATGTCGTTCATCACGCTTTCCATGTGGGCGACCATGCCTTTGATTTGCTCATGGGTCGCAGCGTGGTCTTCCTGTTGAAGATGGGTCATGGGCGAATCGGTTTGGCTGAAGATTTCGTAGCACACGACCTGCACGGCTTGGGCGAGGTTGAGCGAGAAATAGTCGGGATTGCCGTTGATGGTCATCAGTCGGTTGCAGGCTTGGACTTCTTCGATGCTCAAGCCGAAAGTCTCGTTGCCGAAAACCAGTGCCACTTTTTCGCCTCGGTTGGCGGCCTGCAGTAATTCGGGCACCAAATCGCGCGGGGTTTGCAGCGGCGCGGTGATTTCGCGGCGGCGACTGGTCAGGGCGCAGGCGATGGTGGTGTCGGCAAGGGCTTCGTCCAAAGAGGCAGCAATGGTGGCATTTTCCAAAACGTCTGCCGCACCGGAAGCGAGGATGAAACTTTCTTCCGGTAATTTAAACGATTGCGGATGCTCCGGATCGAATACGGGCGGATTTTCCGTCATCGGCGTTGCCATCAGATTGGGGGCAACGATGGTCAGTTTGTGCAGGCCCATTGTTTTCATGGCGCGGGCGGCGGAGCCGATATTGGCGGGATGGCTGGTACGCGTGAGGATGATGCGGATATTGTCCAGATAGGCGGGCAGGGCGGGTTTTTCGGAAGTCATGTTTTGTTTTCTGTTTGTACGGGAATCAGGTATAATGCGCCATCTTTTTGTTTTCAGACGGCCTTTTTCCATGCCGTCTGAAATGTTCTTTAACAGCATCGGAAACGATTAACAGCCTCTTGTGTGCCTGTTCGGCGCATTAGGGCGTATTTTACCTGAATTAGGAAGAAAACCATGAATCCGTTTTTAAATACCGCTTTCAAAGCCGCCCGTAAAGCAGGGCAAATGATGATTCGCGCCGCCGGCAATCTGGATGCCGTCAAAGTAGACAGCAAAGCATTCAACGACTTCGTTTCCGATGTTGACCGCAGCTCCGAGATGATTTTGGTGGAAGCGCTCAAAGAAGCCTATCCGCATCATAAAATCACTTGCGAAGAAGGCGGCTCCCACGGTAAAGCCACCGCCGAGTACGAATGGATTATCGACCCGCTCGACGGCACAACCAACTTCCTCCACGGCCATCCCCAATACGCCATCTCTATGGCACTCCTGCACAAAGGCGTGTTGCAAGAAGCTTTGGTGTACGCACCTGAGCGCAACGACGTATACATGGCTTCCCGCGGCAAAGGCGCGTTGCTCAACGACCGCCGTATCCGCGTTTCCAACCGCATCGAATTGAACCGCTGCCTGATTGGTACCGGCTTCCCTGTTGTCGATCAAAGCATGATGGACAAGTATCTGGCGATTTTGAAAGATTTCTTGTCAAAAACCGCCGGCGGCCGTCGTGAAGGCGCGGCTTCTTTGGATTTGTGTGCCGTTGCGGCCGGCCGTTTGGACGGTTTCTTTGAGTTCAACCTCAAACCTTGGGATATTGCCGCCGGTGCATTGATTGTCCAAGAAGCAGGCGGCATCGTTACCGATATGTCCGGCGATGAAGGCTGGTTGGAAAGCGGCGACATCGTTGCGGCCAATCCTAAAGTATTGGCACAAATGCTGAAAATTATTTCTGAACACCAATAAGCTTTTGTAGGGAACGGTCTGTATTTATCGTGACAGGCTAGAGTTTAAACAATCGGTAAAAGGCCGTCTGAAACCTGAAATAGGGTTTCAGACGGCCTTTTATTTTGTTATTAACGGATTCGGATAAGAGCTGAAAATACGGCTTTTAAAGGAAGCGTTTTTAATTTTGTCTGTATTTTCTATTGCTTCGCAGTTATGATATGGATACGTTTGGCTGAAATAATGCCGCATGCAATCATAAAAATAGAAAGCAGAGGAGAATAATGAAACGAGATTTTGAAGCAGTAAAACGCATTGTTATTAAGATTGGAACCAGTTCGTTGGTGTTGCCAAACGGCAAAATCAATTTGGCAAAAATCGACCAACTGGCCTTTGTCATTTCCAGCTTGGTCAGTAAGGACAAAGAAATTGTGCTGGTGTCTTCCGGCGCGATGGGCTTTGGGCTGAATGTCCTCAACATGGAAAAACGTCCGGCGGAAATGGCGCAGCAGCAGGCTGTTTCCAGCGTCGGCCAAGTGGCCATGATGAGCCTTTACTCGCAGATTTTTTCCCATTATCGGATGACGGTATCGCAAATCCTGCTGACGCGTGATGTGGTCGAATATCCGGAAAGTTTGGCAAACGTTACCAATGCTTTTGAATCCCTGCTTTCCATCGGCGTCATCCCTATTGTCAATGAGAACGACGCGGTCAGCGTGGATGAGATGGACCATGCCACCAAGTTTGGCGATAACGACCGTTTGTCGGCAGTCGTGGCGAAAATCGTTAAAGCCGATTTGCTGATTATGTTGTCCGATATTGACGGTTTGTTTGATAAAAATCCGGCTGTTCACGCCGATGCCAAGCTGCGCAGCCATGTTGCCGATATTACCGAAGAAATTATTGCTTCTGCCGGCGGATCGGGCAGTAAGTTTGGTACGGGCGGCATGTTCAGTAAGATTAAGAGTGCGCAGATGATGTTTGAACATCACGGCCAGATGGTGTTGATGAACAGCGCCAATCCGCGCGATATTCTTCAGGTTTTAGATGGCGCGCCTATTGGAACGTGGTTTGCACAAGAGAAATAGGGAGGTTTGATGAGCTATATCGAACAGTTGGGCAAGAATGCCCAAAAAGCCAGTAAAACGTTAATCAGCTTGGGAAGCTTGGAAAAAAACAATCTGCTGCGTCAGGTTGCAACGGCGTTGGTTGAACAGGCTGAGATGATTTTGGCAGAAAATGCCCGCGATTTGGCCGCTGCAAAAGAAAACGGCATTTCGGACATTATGCTCGACAGGCTGCGTTTGAATCACGAACGCATCAAAGGCATTGCGGAAGGCGTTGGGCAGGTTGCCGATTTGCAGGACCCAATTGGGCAGGTTGTCCGCGGCTATATCAATTTGGACGGTTTGAAAATAGTTCAAAAACGCGTGCCTTTGGGCGTGGTTGCCATGATTTTTGAAAGCCGCCCGAATGTTTCGGTCGATGCGTTTTCTCTGGCCTTTAAAACCGGCAATGCCATTATTTTGCGCGGCGGTCGCGATGCCATCCATTCCAATACCGCATTGATTGCCGTCATCAGGCAGACTTTGGTAAAAGCGGGGATGGATGCCGATGTGGTGCAGCTGGTTGAAGATACCAGTCATGCTGCCGCTGAGGAATTGATGCAGGCGGTTGATTATATTGATGTACTGATTCCGCGCGGCGGCGCGCGCTTGATTCAGACGGTGAAAGAGAAATCGAAAGTTCCCGTCATTGAAACCGGAGTCGGTAATTGCCATATTTATGTGGATGACAGTGCCGATTTGGAGATGGCGGTCAATATCGTCGTGAACGCGAAAACGCAGCGTCCGAGCGTGTGCAATGCCGCGGAGTCTTTGGTTGTTCATGAAAAGATAGCGGAAGCGTTTTTGCCAAAACTGGAAGAAGCCGTTGCCAAAGTGCATCCGATCGAATTTAGAGCCGATCAGGAAGCGCTGCGTATTTTTAAAAATGCTGTTTTGGCAACCGAGGAAGATTACAGTACCGAGTTTCTTGACTATATTATGTCGGTCAAAACGGTAAAATCAGTGGAAGAAGCCGTCGATTGGATTAACGGCCATACGACGCATCACTCGGAAGCGATTGTGACCCAAAGCATTGCCCATGCCGAGTTTTTCCAAGAAAGCATTGATGCGGCGGCGGTTTATGTCAATGCGTCCACTCGGTTCACCGACGGCTTTGTTTTCGGATTGGGCGCGGAAATTGGTATTTCCACCCAAAAAATGCACGCCCGCGGCCCGATGGGTTTGGAAGCGCTGACTTCGACCAAGTTCTACATCAACGGCAACGGTCAGATCCGACGTTGATAAACGCCCCTCAACTTCATCAATTTGCGTATAATGGCGGGAAATTTGATTTTTCCCGAACAACCGATTTAGTAAAAAGGAACACACCATGTCCTCTATCCACGATCAAATCAAAGAAGTCGTTACCACACACCGCGTCGTATTGTTCATGAAAGGCACGAAGCAATTTCCGCAATGCGGCTTCTCTTCCCGTGCCGTACAAATCCTCAATGCGGCAGGTTGCACCGACTATGTGACTGTCAACGTATTGGAAAACGATGCCGTACGCCAAGGCATTAAAGAATACAGCGACTGGCCGACCATTCCTCAACTGTACGTTAACGGCGAATTTGTCGGCGGCTCCGACATTTTGATGGAAATGTATGAAGCAGGCGAACTGCAAGAATTGCTGAAAGCTTAATTATCCACAATATTCCGTAATGTAAAATTGTTGACAAAGGCCGTCTGAAACCCTGATTCAGACGGCCTTTCGCATGAATACGCACTTTGCGCGCCATGCGAAAAAAAGTATAATCCCCCTCCATCAACGCAATTCGGAAAATCAACATGAACGTTACCGTTATCAACCACCCTTTAGTCCGCCACAAACTCACGCTGATGCGTGAAGCGGATTGCAGCACTTACAAATTCCGCACGCTTACCACCGAGTTGGCACGTCTGATGGCATATGAGGCCAGCCGTGATTTTGAAATTGAAAAATATATTATTGACGGCTGGTGCGGCTCTATTGAAGGCGACCGCATCAAAGGCAAAACGCTGACCGTTGTCCCGATTTTGCGTGCCGGTTTGGGTATGCTTGACGGCGTACTCGACCTGATTCCGACTGCCAAAATCAGCGTTGTCGGCTTGCAGCGCGATGAAGAAACTTTGAAACCGGTTTCTTATTTTGAAAAATTTGTCGACAGCATGGACGAACGTCCCGCACTGATTATTGACCCAATGTTGGCGACCGGCGGCTCTATGGTTGCCACCATCGACCTTTTAAAAGCCAAAGGTTGCCGTAACATCAAAGCATTGGTATTGGTTGCCGCTCCGGAAGGCGTAAAAGCCGTCAATGACGCGCATCCTGATGTAACCATCTACACTGCCGCGCTCGACAGCCACTTGAACGAACACGGCTACATCATTCCCGGTTTGGGCGATGCCGGCGATAAGATTTTCGGTACACGTTAATTGAAATGTTTAAGGCCGTCTGAAAAGTGTCAAACCTAAACTTTCAGACGGCCTTGTTATATGGTTTGCTTTAAAACCCACATCAGAAAGGACAATCATGAGCTTCCAAGATAATCTTGCCGCCATGCCTGCCATCGATCATTTGAGCGGCTTAGATATTCTCGACAAAGAGGGCAATGTGGTTCATCACATTCCCAATGCACCCGGCAAACAAGGCTCGCTCAAGCTTTACCATGCTTTGGCGCAAGAGTTTGGCGGTAAACTTGACGCAGCGGCGGCAGAACGCGGCCTGGCATGGTTTGCCGAACATGTTGCCGATGCCGAAGCCAATCCGGGCAAACATCCGAATATTGATTTGCTGTTTAAAGTGAAAGCTGAAAATGCCAGCCTGACTTTGAAACCATTGGCTGCTTAATGAATACAAAAAAGGCCGTCTGAAAACAATTTTCAGACGGCCTTTTTATATGCTTAAAGCCTCAAGCGATAGAGGCTTCAACGAATGCAGTCAGTTGACCTTTAGCCAATGCGCCAACTTTAGTGGCAACGTTTTCGCCGTTTTTGAACACCATCAGGGTAGGGATGCCGCGAACGCCGAATTTGGCAGGAGTGGCTTCATTGTCGTCGATGTTGATTTTAACGACTTTCAGACGGCCTTGGAATTCGGAGGCAATGTCGTCCAAGATTGGGGCGATCATTTTGCAAGGGCCGCACCATGGTGCCCAGAAGTCCAGCAATACAGGTACGTCGGATTTCAAAACGTCTTGTTCGAAGCTGGCATCGCTGGCGTGGATAATCAATTCGCTGCTCATGTTTGTTTCCTTTT
>NZ_JBQCWZ010000064.1:0-6079 GCF_051956895.1 Neisseria sp. P0021.S006 | reverse complement strand
TTGGCGGCATCGGCACGCGCTTGCTCCAATGCAGTTTTGAATTCAGCGCTTTGATCCAGTTTTAATTTTTTAGCTTCTTGGGTAACAACAGTGCTGATAACTTGGCGTTCAGTCAGCATTTGACGCAATTCAGGAGTGTCTTGAACGTTCGGGTTGCTGGCGCGTACGGAAGCAACTTGGTCATCGATAACGCTGCTGTCGATGGCTTGACCGTTGACGGTCACCAAAGTTTGGGCAAACAGGGTGCCGGTAGTCAGGGCAAGCATCAAGGCTGAAGCAAAGTAGGTTTTTTTCATCGTATTTCTCTTTTAAATAATGATTGGAAATAAATTAATGATTAGAAATCAAAGTTTAAGTAGTAATCTTAATGGAAGTATTCGTCCGGCGTGGCCGCTTTGATACTGAGTGCATGAATCAGGCCGTCTGAAAACAAGTCTTGCAAAAGCTGCTTAATCATACGTTGCCGCTGGAGGCGACCGATATTTTCAAATGCGTTGCTGACCACCAATATCGCATAATGCCCGCCGCCTTTATTGCCGGCATGGCCGGCGTGCAGATGGCTCTCATCTTCAAAATCGAAGAACTCAGGCTCAAGTGCCTGCAGGCGTTCCTCGATAATTTGACGCATATTGCTCATTTGAACACGGCTTTAAAGGGTTTAATCAATACTTCTGCGTATACGCCGGCATCGACGTAAGGGTCTTGTTCAGCCCATTCTTGTGCTGCGTCCAAAGATTCAAATTGAGCCACAATCAGGCTGCCGGAAACGCGTTCCGGATTGTCTGGTAGAGGATTGGGGCCGGCAGTCAGCAGACGGCCTTGCGCTTTCAATTCTTCCAAGCGTGCCAAATGAGCAGGGCGGGCTGCCATGCGTGCTTCGTGGACATCTTCGGCATCAGTGGCCAAAAGCATGAAATATTCCATTATTGATCCTCCTTAGGCTGGAAACGCATCAGATACATGCCCTGTGCGATAGAAAAAATGATTGTGAAACCCAATGTGCCGAACAATTTGTAATTGACCCATTGGTCTGGAAAATACGTAAAGACAAAGAGATTGGCAGCCCCCATAAAAATCAGGAAGCCAATCCATGCATAAGTCAGGCGCGTCCATACAAAATCAGGAAGCTGCATTTCTTTACCCATCACGGCTTTTAGCCCGTTTTTACCGGCAAGATGGCTAAACAGCATGACGATTGCGCCGATCCAAAACAGAACGGTCGGTTTCCACATGATAAAGCGGTTGTCTTTCAGCAGAATCGTTGCACCGCCAAAAAAGACAATCAAAATCAGACTGACCCATTGCATGGTGTCCAGTTTGCGGTGTTTCCAAAAGGTCAGCGCAGCTTGGGCAATACCGACTATAACCGCAACAGCCGTTGCGGCAATCATGTCTTTGGTGATGATGTATGTGATGAAAAATAAGAATACGGCGAATAAGTCGCTCAAAACCTTCATATATTAATGATGAAACTAATTGAGTAAATGCTAATCATACAGGGAGATGTGTTTTTTTGCACCTTTCCCCATGACTTTAATACCACATATATCCATATGAGATATTTGTTTTGGGTTGGCGAAATTTGTAAAAAAGAAACACAAGCATGCAAAAGTAATAGATTTACCAAGGAATTTCAGGCTGAATAGCCTGTATTGCTTGGCAGAAATGGGTTAAAAATATATCATGACGTAATATCTAGTAAATATATGGTTAAATGCGCGCACATTGGTTAGTACCATAATTTCCGAACAGGGGATCAGTTTTGAAAAAACATCACAATATTAAATTAATTACAGCTTCTATCGCTTTAATGACATCGCTCAGCGCTTCTGCAGGTTTGGGCGGTTTGAACGTTCAATCTCATTTGGGTGAGCCTTTTACAGGCAGTATCACTGTGACTGGCGAGGAAGCTCAGGCTCTGCTTAATGGCGGTAAGGCCACTATTTCAAATGGTAATTTGCGCGCGGCGGTACGCAAATCAGGCGATAAGGCAGTCGTTACCATTCGTTCCTCTAAAGCCATCAAAGATCCTGTTTTGGTTTTCCAAGTAGGTGTCGGCGCGCAATCGCGTGAATACACTGCTATCATCGATCCGGCCGGATACGACGCTAAAGATGCGGCATCCGTCCGCCCCCGTCAAACTGCCGAATCCCAATCCTTCGAGCCGACACGCAATGCCCAACAGCCTGCAACTAAAAACAATAAAGCAGTAGGTAATCAGGCAGCTCAAGCGCGTAAGGATGTGCAGCGTAAGGCTGAGAAAAAACAAGTTCAGACGGCCTCTGCTAAAAACGACACAGCTGCACGTTCAGGTAGACAGCATTTGGTGCGTACGGGTGAAACCCTGATTGCCATTGCGTCCAGCATCCGTCCGCAAGGTATGACCTTGGATCAAACCATTCAAGCATTGGTTAATGCCAATCCGGATGTGTTTATCGATAACAATGCCAACCGTATGTTGGCAGGTAAGGTGCTGAATATTCCAAACCGTAGCGAATTGCAACGTTTGGCTGCTTCTGCTCCTGCTAAAACTAATACGGCAACAGAAAAAGCCAATGAAACCGCTAATGCAACAGAGGCTAAAACAGAAAAACCTGTTGTTCAGCCTGAGGCTCAAACTGAAGCCCAGGTTAAAGATGCTGGCGTAAATACACAGCAACAGGAAGAAGTAAAACAAGCTTCAGCTGAACAAACAGAACAAGCAGCATCTGCAGCGGTTAATGAAAATGCCGCATCGACTGTTCCTGCATCCGATATTCAAGAAGCTATGGCTTCTTCTGATGCTCAAGAGAATGTAGTGGCTTCTGAGTCTGTTGCAACCACTGATTCTATCGCGGAGCAAACAGAGGGCGAATCAAATGGCAATTTATGGAAATGGTTATTGGCAGGCGGTGCAGCCCTTATTGCTGCTTGGTTGTTGTTAAAAGCTGCGGGTAAACGTAAAGACGAGCCTGAAGCAGCACCTGTAAGCCGTATGGATGAAGAGAAGGCTGTACAGAAAGATGTTGCTGCTTCAGCTGCTGCGGTTGCTGCAACTAAAGTAATGCCGTCTGAAAAAACTCAAGATGGCCTGCTTATCGAAGACGATTTTGAAGATGATGTGGTTATCAATGAAGTAGAAGAATCTTCCAATATCGATGATGTCAAACTTGATTTAGGTAAGATTGACAATAGTCAGGCAGGTATTCTTTCAGGTGCAGTAACGCATGATGTTGAGACAGAACAACGTCGCCATGCTGATTGGGACAATATCGAATCAACAGAAAGCGTGTACGAACCTGAACCAGAAAATCCATATCAGCCGGTATCCGTTGTTATGCCTGAACGTAAAGAAGAGCAGGCAAATACATTTGCTGAGTTTGATTTGGCGGCAGAGAAAAAAGTCTCCGAGTCAAGAAATGAAGAGCCACTCGAGTTTACGGTAGAAACCCCTGAAGCTTCAGACGGCCATGCGTTGCCATTCGAGATCAAGCAAGATCAAGACTTGCAAATTCAAGGAACCAAAGAAGAAGTAGAGAAAGAAGAAGCTGCTTCTGAGTTTGTGATTGAAGAAGGTGCATTGGAATGGGGAGCTGAAGATGTTTCAGTAGCCGCCGATAAAAGCAATAGTGAAAGAGGCTTTGTTTCAGAATCAGTTGGCATGACTGCACCGCTTGAAGCCAAATATGATTTGGCTAAGATGTATATCGAAATCGGTGATCCTGAAGCGGCTCGAGAAACATTGCAAGGGCTGATTGAGGAGGCTGAAGGCGATATTCTGCATAAAGCCCAAAAACTGATGAAAGAACTTGGCGCGTAAGTGCTAGTCAAATGAAGATGCCGTTTCAGACGGCATCTTTTTTATGGTAAATTAAAAAGCAAGATTTTATCTGAGTCTATTATTGGTTGGGTAAGATTTCAGCTTTATATGATGGTTGAAGATGAAGGCCGTCTGAAATACAAAATGGAGGCGTGTGTTAATCACGCCTTTTTAATATTTGTTACTTGAGCGTAGGCAACAATATCAATTTACAAGAAGTATAAGAAATGACTGAACAAGTAAATACAACAGGACATCTGGTGCAGCGCTGGGCTTTGACCCTCTCTTATGACGGTAGTCGTTTTTATGGTTGGCAAAAACAGGCTGGAGATTTGCCGACTGTTCAGACGGCCTTAGAGCAGGCATTAACTTCAATAGCAGGAGAGCAGATTAATACTATTGTTGCAGGAAGGACAGATACGGGTGTACATGCGACAGCTCAGGTCGTACACTTTGATACATCTGTAAGCCGTCCGGAGCAAGCGTGGGTGCGTGGAGTCAATGCGCATTTGCCTGACGGTGTGGCTGTATTGCTTGCGCAAAAAGTTGCACCTCATTTTAATGCTCGATTTGATGCTTATGGCCGGCATTACCGTTATTTGCTGGAGTCATCTCCGGTTTGTTCTCCGTTGTTGGTTGGCAGGGTGGGGTGGACACATTTGAAATTAGATTTAAATCTGATGAGGCAGGCTGCTGCTTTATTGGAGGGTGAACATGACTTCTCCAGCTTTCGTGCGGCTGAGTGCCAGGCAAAATCGCCTATAAAAACGCTATATAGGGCAAGTATTAGTGGGACTCCTCGTTATTTGTGCCTTGATTTGCATGGAAATGCATTCTTGCATCATATGGTGCGCAATATTATGGGCGCATTGGTATATGTGGGAAGTGGTAGGATTAGTGTGGATGAATTTCAGTCAATCTTTTATGCAAGAAGCAGATTGAAAGCGCCTCCGACCTTTATGTCTGACGGTCTATATTTGACAGGCGTTGATTATCCTGATGAGTTTGGGGTGGTAAGACTGCCTCTGCCTGAGTGGATGAATGTTTCGGGTAACGTTTTTCAGACGGCCTAATTGGCGGATTGTTGGTATAAAAGCAACAAAATAGCTGGATTGATGTGTAAATTAATAAAGTGTTGTAAAAATGCACAATTGGTTTTAAAAGAAATTTATCATTGATTTTAAATAATAAATTTCATTTTTTTAGGCTGTGTTTGCCTTTGCTGGGTTTCAAGGGTGGTGGGGGTGGATTGAATAAAGTTTGTTTTTTTAGAGAGGAGCAATTATAGTAACAGTCATGGAATCGCTGATTCCAGCGATAATGTAAGCCTAAGCGGATTGTCCGGTCTGCTTAAGTTATTTCTTCACAATAGAAAAGGAATACAGCAATGAAAAAATCTCTGATTGCTCTGACTTTGGCAGCTCTGCCTGTTGCAGCTATGGCTGATGTGACTCTGTACGGTCAAGTTAAAGCCGGCGTTGAAATTTCTAAAGTAAAAGTGGGTAAAGCTACTTCTAAAACTGCTACTGAGATTGCTGACTACGGTTCTCGCATCGGCTTCAAAGGCCACGAACACTTGGGTAGCAACTTGAATGCTATTTGGCAAGTTGAACAAAACACTTCTATCGCCGGTGGTGACTCTGGTTTTGCTAACCGTGAATCTTTCATTGGTTTGGAAGGTGGTTTCGGTAAAGTTCGTGCCGGTAACCTGAACACTGCTCTGAAAGACAGTAGCGACAGCTTCGACCCTTGGGAATCTGGTGCCGCTAACGCAGATGCTCTGCAACTGGGTAAAATTAAACGTGTAGATACTCGTAAAGTATCTGTACGTTACGACACTCCTGTATTTGGTGGTTTCAGTGCAAGCGTACAATACCAACCTCGCGACAATGCTAACCCTGGCGATAAATACACTCACACTGTGAAAAGCCGTGAATCTTACGATTTGGGCCTGAACTACGAAAACTCTGGCTTCTTCGGTCGCTATGCTGGTTCTTATGCTAAACGTGCTGACTTGGATGCTGGCTACTTGGATGCATTCAACGGCAACACTACTTTGGCTGCTGGTGCTTACAAAGATCACCAAGCACACCGTCTGACTGCTGGTTACGATGCTAACAACCTGATGGTTGCTGTTGTAGGTCAATACGAAGGCTTCAAAGCTGACGTAGCTGGTGCTAAGAAAAACGAACGTACTGAAGTTGGTGCAACTGCTGCTTACCGCTTCGGCAACGTAACTCCTCGTGTTTCTTACGCTCACGGCTTCAAAGCTAAAGAAGA
>NZ_JBQCWZ010000063.1:0-7075 GCF_051956895.1 Neisseria sp. P0021.S006 | reverse complement strand
GCCAGCAGTATTTTCGATAATGACGAACAAAGGCCGTCTGAAAAGGACGATCAAGCTCAGTCAGTCCGTGATCACGGAGCAAAATAATGAACACAACATCCCAATTTACCAGTAGTTTCTGGAGTATATATATTGCCGTTATCGTCGTGCTCAGCTTCATCGGCCTGGCTTGGCTTCTGCTTTCGCAAAACGTTGTGAAACGCCCTAAAAAAGGCGAAGAAGTAAAAACCACAGGTCATGAGTGGGACGGCATTTCGGAGTACAACAACCCTCTGCCACGTTGGTGGTTTTGGCTTTATGTCTGCACATGGCTGTTTGGCGTCGGCTACCTGATTATGTATCCAGGTATTGGCGATTACAAAGGCCTGTGGGGCTGGAGCAGCCATGGTCAATATGAAGAAGAAGTTGCCAAAGCCAATCAGCAATACGGTAAAGTGTATGCTAAATTTTCCAATATGCCGATTGAGAAAGTGGCTAAAGACCCTGAAGCTCGTGCTATTGCACAAAACCTTTTCAATACCTACTGTATCCAATGTCACGGCTCAGATGCCAAAGGCTCCAAAGGCTTCCCGAATTTGACCGACGACGATTGGTTGTGGGGCGGTGAACCTGAAAAAATTCAGGAAACCATTGAAAAAGGCCGTACTGCCTCTATGCCGGCATGGGGTCCTGCTTTGGGTGAAGAAGGCGTGAAAAACGTAACACAGTATGTTATGTCTCTTTCTAAACCTAAGGGTCAATATGACGAAGAACGTGCAGAGCGTGGTAAAGCCCTGTTTAGCGGCCCACCTGCCAACTGTTTCACTTGTCACGGCGACAAAGGTCAAGGTATCCAAGGCCTCGGCCCGAACCTGACTGACGATGTATGGTTGTGGGGCGGTACTCAAAAAGCGATTACCGAAACCATTACCAACGGCCGCAGCAGCCAAATGCCTGCTTGGGGTCACTTCCTCGACAAAGACAAGCTGCACATCATGACCGCTTATGTTTGGGGTTTGTCCAACAAAGACGGTAAAAAAGCTCCTGCTAAAAAAGCCGAGCCTGCTCCGGTAGCTCAACCTGCCGATGCTTCTGCTCCGGCGGCTGCTTCAGCTCCTACTGCCGATAAAGCTGCTTCAGATGCTAAAGCTGCTCCAGCTGCTGAAGCCAAACCTGCTGAAAAAGCAGAAGCGGCTCTGGTTAAGGTAGATGGCAAAGCTGTTTTTGAAGCCAACTGTAAAACATGTCATGGCGGTTTGATTCCAGGCGCTCCTGTCGTAGGTAAAAAAGAAGACTGGGCTCCTCGCATCAAACAAGGTAAAGACACTTTGCACAAACACGCGCTTGAAGGCTTTAATTCTATGCCGGCTAAAGGCGGCAATGGTAGCCTGAGCGATGATGAAGTTAAAGCAGCTGTAGACTTTATGGCAAACGAGTCTGGCGCAAAATTCTAATTTTGAGTCGGATTGAAAAAAGCGTACCTAATAAGGTACGCTTTTTTATATTTGATAAAACCAGACATATCAAAGAGGTGAAATATATAAGGCCGTCTGAAACATTCAGATGGCCTTTGTTCTTGGTTCAACCAAAATTAATCAATCCAAAGTGGACGTACTGCGTTTCAGGAACCATTCGCTGAAAGGCCACTCGACGCTGTCGAGTAAGTTTTTGGTAATTAACCCCAGTTCCGTATCGCCTTCAATTTGCAATTTACGGTTGAAAAATAAGGTATCGGGATCTTCCTCGCGCATCATCATGCGCATGAAGTCTATACCGTTGGCGGCCAGCCTCAGATCGGGGGTACCGCTGAAGTTGTCATCCAGGAATTTTTCCGTATTGGCACTAAACCGCACTTTAATACCGGCATCCAAAACTTCGATTTCGAATTTTTTTCCGGCAAAAAGTTCCATATCGGCAGGCAGTAAACCTTTTTTCAGCATGGTATTCAATACGGAGACTAAAACAAAGCGCGGAGGTTTGCCGGGAAGTTTGGTACCGATTTTTGCCATCCATTTGGGTAATATGATTTCAGGCAGCGCCATAATATGCCTCCTTCACGGTTTCAATACCGGGCTGACCGCGCCAATAGCCGTCAACCAGTGTTCCGGTAGTCAGTCGTTCCAACTCGGGGCGGACATCTTCCCATGTGGCTTTTCCGTCCAATACATCGCGGTGAATTTGGATAATTTCAGCCATGCTGTGCATTTGTGGCGACAGTCTGAGCATATTCACGCCGATTTTATTCAAGTCTTCATGGTGGGGCAGTAGGTTTTGGCAGTCGTAAGACATGGTTTGGATGCCGTTGATGGTGAGAAACGGCTGGCCTTCTCGCGTATTCATGGCCATACCGTGCTCGTGGTCGAGGCAGCGGAACTCGCAACTGTCTTTATTCAGATTGTAATGGCGGGCGGTAAAGCAACGTGATGAATAGGCGAGCGGCATTTTACCCCAAGCGAAGAGTTCGGTTTCAATGCCGTCTGAAGCCTTGATGATTTCGGCAACCTTATCGCGGCTCAGCTCGGACGGTGCAATCCAGCGGAATGCCCCTAATTTTCGGAATACGTCCAAAGTGGTTTCGTTGTAGATATTCAGGCTTGCACCGGCAACAAACGGAATGCCATGTTCGCGTGCCAATTTGACCGCACCCATGTCGTTGGCTTCAACTTTAAACTTTCCCTGCTCCGTGATTTTGCGCAGGCGTTTCAGATCGGATTCGCTTTCGAGCAGGACTTGTGAAGAAAGAATAATCTCCTTACCGCTTTCCGCCAAGTCTTCAGCCAGTCCGAACCAGTCGGCAAAGCGCATTTTCTGACGGCGTGAGCAGACTACCTCGCCCAAATAGACCGTATCCAACGGCGTATCCAGCATGGAAACGTAAAATTCCAGTAGGGCTTCTTTTTGCCAGAAAAATAAAATAGGGCCCAGCGACAATTTCAATGAATTCATTTTTTTCCCCTTATTTCCATGGGCGGTTGTATGCGCCCAAAGTTGTCTGATGACCTTCCGAAACTTTGCTCAAGGCATTGTTCCAGGACGGATTGACTTTGAAATGCGACGGGTCGGCTGCGGCTGCATCCAGTGCTTGGCGCAGGGATTTGGTTACTTGCGCCGTATACATAGGACTGCGTTGGCGTCCCTCGATTTTGATGGCGGATACACCGATTTTGATGAGTTCGGGCAACATTTCCAAAACATTCAGGCTGGTCGGTTCTTCCAAAGCATAGTAGGTTTCATCATTGACTTCAAAGCGACCTTTGCACAAGGTTGGATAACCTGCCGGTTCATTGGGTTTGTATTGGTCTATCAATACCTGGTTTAGACGTACGTTCATGCGGTCGGGCAGTTGTTCCCAGCGGACGGATTTTGCCGGAGAGCAGACACCTTGCATATTGGGCGATTCGCCTGTTGCATAGCTCGACAAGATGCAACGGCCTTCCACCATCACACACAAACTGCCGAAACCAAAGACTTCAATTTCCACATCAGTATTGTCAATCACATGTTTGACCTGATCGATGGTCAGCACGCGCGGCAAAACGGCACGACGGATGCCGAACAGCTCTTTCATCATATTGATGGCTTCGTAATTGGTGGCCGAACCTTGTACCGACATATGCAGGCGTAAATTCGGATGTTTGTCTGCCGCATACGCCATGATGGCGGGGTCGGCAACAATAATCGCATCGGCACCCAAATCCGCCGCCGTATCCACAGCGGCGTGCCAACGCTCCACTTGGCCAGCTTGTGCGAATGTATTGATAGCCATCAGTACATTGCGCCCGCGCGCATGGGCGTAAGCAACGCCTTCCCGTGCCGATTTCATATCGAAATTCAGTCCCGGAAAGTTTCGTGCATTGGTCGCATCTTTCAAACCCATGTAAACCGTGTCCGCACCGTTGTCCACAGCGGTTTTCAGTGCAGGCAGGTTGCCGGCGGGGCAGACCAATTCTGGAATTTTCTGCATTTTGTGTTCCTCGTCTTGATGATAACCTCTATCGGGTTAATCAATATTTTGTAGAATTCTGAATATTTTATGGATTAATGACACAAGATATGCTGACTTAAATCAAATCGAAAAATTCAGGTTGACGTAGGCATGTTGTTTACAAAATCTTAACAGACGTTGTTTTTTATATATTTCATGTGCTTAAAAATTTTGATGACGGATTTTGTTTCAAAATTGGCTTATGTTTTTAACTATCGTATTTATTAATTTTTACAATAATGTCGATAGAAAAATGAAAAAAGGCCGTCTGAAAATCTGGTTTCAGACGGCCTTCTGCTTTAAAGGGATATATTTAAGAGAAACCCAAGCGTTTATCGGGTCGGGTAAATACAAAAATAAACAGGGAAGTTAACGCGCCCAAAGTATCGGCAAGCATGTCTTTTTGCGCGTCCCAAATATCGCCTTGAGAACCTAAGAATTCCAGTCCGGCCTCTCCGCCGTCGATGACGGCATATTGCCATTCAATGATTTCATAGGCGGCAGCAATGCTCATAATGAAGAACAGGGAGAAAAATAAGGCCAACGGCAGGTTGCACAGCTTGCGGCGCAGCAGCCATTCAGCCATTGGATAGGCGTAGAAGCCGATGATGTAATGGGCAATACGGTCGTAATGATTGCGGTTTTCGCCCAAAATCGGTTCGACAAAGCGGTTGATGGATTCAAATGGCACATCGGCAAAAGTGTAGTATGCACCGATGGAATGCATAATCAGCCAAAAACTCATGAATAAGTAGGCCAGGTTGCTGAAGCGGAAAATGCGGTAGGTGGCAACCAGAAGGAAGAATACGGATGCTACGGGGATAATTTCGGCGTACCAGACTGCGCGGTCATGAGGATTAATGCCTGACCAAACAATAAGGGCGAAGATAATTGCAGCAAGAAAAATAGGAAAGATTGGAGAGGGTTTATCCATGTTGTGTGTATGTAATAACAATGGTTACGTATTGTATAACGAATTGGTAGGACTGGAAGTTTCGATCATTAAAGGCCGTCTGAAAAACAGCTTTCAGACGGCCTGAAGTTTAGCCGTTCCAGAAATAACGGGTGATGTGGAAAAACACGGGTGCGGCAAAACAGATCGAATCCACACGGTCAAGCATACCGCCGTGGCCGCGTATCATATTGCCCCAGTCTTTGACACCGTAATCGCGTTTGATGGCAGACATAACCAGGCCGCCAAAGAAGCCCATCAGGCAGACGATAAAGCCGATAATGGCTGCTTGGCCGTGAGAGAACGGCGTAATCGGCGCCATCAGCGCGGCAATGGCAGTGGCCGATAAAATACCGCCGACAGTGCCGGAAATAGTTTTTGACGGAGAAAGCGAAGGCATGATTTTTGCACCGCCAATCAGTTTGCCCCAAACGTATTGCAACACATCCGATACTTGCACCACGCCAATCAGGAAGATCAGCAACAGGATATTGTTGCCGTTATCGAAGCCATCCAAGTCCAGAAACATCAGCGCCGGAACATGAGACAGACAGAAGATGCAAATCATCGCCATCCATTGTGTTTTGGCGGCGCGTTCCAAAAAGTGTGCCGTTTGGCCGCTGAGGCTGGCAATAATCGGCAGTATCAAAAAGCCGTAAACCGGAATAAAAATGCTGAACATGCCGTACCAGCCGTCATAGACGAAATAGTATTGCACCGGCAGAAGCAGGTAAAAGCAGACCACCATGCTGTAATAGTCGCTGCGGCGTCGATAGACGAGGGTCATAAATTCGCGCAGTGCGGCAAATGAAATCAGGAAAAACAGTACAACCGTCCCGATTTTGCCGAACCAAAATGCACCCAGCAACACCAACGTCATCAGCCACCATGCGTAAATGCGGGCGTTGAGGTTGGCGATGGTGGCATTATCTGCGCCGTTTTTGCGCTTAAGCCATTGTCCGATGATGCTGGCAAAACACAATACGGCAAACACGCCGACAAAAATATAGCTGGCTTGCGGAGTCAGATGAGCGGCGGCTTGTTCGACAATGATTTGTTGGGAAGTCGTAGAAAGGCTCATGCTTGTCCTCCTTTGTTTTGCTGAACTTCAGGTTCATTTTGGCGAAGCTCGCTGCGGTCGTTTTCAGACGGCCTGAGTGCCAGCAGCGCTTCACGGCTGCGTGTCAAAAAGCTGTCTTTGTCTTCGTTTTCCTGCAAGGTAAGCGGTTGTCCGATATGGACTTCACACAAAAGCGGGATAGGCAGGATTTTGCCTTTGGGCAGTACGCGGCTGATGTTGTCGATCCAAATCGGCACAAATTCGGTATTGGGTTTGCTTTTTGCCAGATGATAAATGCCGGACTTAAACGGCAGCAGGATGGTGTTATCGTCAGTGTTACGCGTGCCTTCAGGGAAAATAATCAAAGAGTCGCCTGCGTTCAGCGCATCTTTCATCTGTTCGGTAATCGCTTGCGGATTATCGCTATGGCGCGGAATCAGTAAGGCGTTGAAAACATTTTGAATGATGAAGCGTTTGAGTTTGCTCGTCAGCCAGTAATCCGAACCGGCGACAGGGCGCGTGGACAAGCGCCAGCGGCGGGGCAGGGAAATCCACACCAGCACAAAATCGCCATGGCTGCCGTGATTGGCGTAATAGACCTTTTGGTGCTGATTGAATGTCAGCTCGCGCGGACTTTTGGGGCGCACGCCCGTAAGAAAAGAGACCGACAGACATAAGGCTTGGTCAGTTAGCCAGGCAAGTTGTTTTTTGAGGAAGTTTTTCATTGTTTCTGCCTTTGGGAGTGAGATACCGCTCTAGATCTGGTTTGGGTAAATTAGCCAAAATAATCAAATGCTTTGGATAAGCAAAATTAAAAATTGTGCGGCGGTCAGGTATAAGCTTTTGCGCCATAAGGAAAGTGCGCCGTTTATCCGTTGGGTCAACGTACGGCTGCCTGAAATTTGGCGTAAACCGTTTTGCTGTAAGGTGTGGTCGAAGTCTTCAGGAGAGTAGCGGTTGTCGGCAAAGTCTTGGAACACGCGACGGTCGAAGTGAATGCGGATATGGCAGTACAGCAAAACTGCTGCCAAGACAAGTTGCACCGCAAACCATGCGCCGCCATATTTTGCCGACAAGGCGAGCAGCAAGGCATTGCAGG
>NZ_JBQCWZ010000062.1:0-7280 GCF_051956895.1 Neisseria sp. P0021.S006 | reverse complement strand
TCAGGCCGTCTGAAACCTTCAGACGGCCTAAGCAAACCCATAAAGGACAACCCTCATGACACAAGAACGCCTCCCTTCATTCTTCGATGACGCCCCGACCATTACCGTCCAAGACGCATTGGCCGACTTCCTCGGCGCGGCCGAAAACGGCATCCTCACTTACCACTACGCCGATGCCGTGCGCTTGTGCGGCCATTCCTGCCCGACCGTCGCCGGCGCCTACCTGATGGTCATTAAAGGCCTGAAAGCCCTTTACGGCACAGAGCTGCCGCAACGCGGCGACATTGAAGCCTTTATGCAGGGCGAGCGTGACGAGGGCACGACCGGCGTTACCGCTTCCGTCGTCCAACTCCTTACCGGCGCTGCACCCGAAACCGGCTTTGGCGGCGTAGGCCCTGCCGGACGCTTTGCCCGCCGCCACCTCTTGTCCTTTGGTGCAGGCGAAATCAACGGCACACTCGCGCTCCGCCGCCGCGATACCGGCAAAACCGTTGCCGTCAGCCTCAACGCCGCTCTCCAACTCTTTGCCCCGCAAATGCGCGACATTATGCCCAAAGCCGTCAGCGGCAGCGCAAGTGCCGATGAACTCAAACAATTCGGCGAGCTTTGGCAAGAACGCGTCCGCGCCTTCCTGATTGACCAAGCCGACAATCCCGAATTTGTCACCGTCAGCGAAATCTAAAAACACCATACAGGAATAAAATTCAGACGGCCTCATGCTGAAAGGCCGTCTGAAACCCCAACTTCCCATTTTCGGACCCGCCTATGATTACCATCCGCAACGTCAGCCACACCATCGGCAGCAACCCCATCCTCAACGACGTCAGCCTCGACATTCCCGAAGGCGGCATTACCGCGCTAATCGGCCCGAACGGCGCAGGCAAATCCACCCTCCTCTCCTTTATGGCGCGCCTGCAGCCCTTGGTACATGGCGACATCAGCTACGCAGGCAAAGACATCAAAACTACCCCCACCGCCGAACTTGCCCGTACGCTCTCTATCCTCACCCAAGAAAACAGCATCATGAGCCGCATTACCGTGCGCGACCTGCTCATGTTCGGCCGCTATCCCTACCACCAAGGCAGGCCGTCTGAAACAGATAAAACCATCGTCGAAGAAGCACTTGCAGAGTTCCACCTGCAAGACTTTGCCGACCGCTACCTGACCGAGCTTTCCGGCGGCCAACGCCAACGCGCCATGATTGCCATGGTGTTCTGCCAGCGCACCGACTACGTTTTGCTGGACGAACCGCTGAACAACCTCGACATGTATCATGCCCGTTCCCTCATGCAAATCCTGCGCCGACTGACCGACGAACACAAGCGCACCACCGTCGTCGTCCTGCACGACATCAACCAGGCCGCCGCCTATGCCGATTACGTCGTCGCCATGAAAAACGGCCAAGTCGCCATGCAGGGCAAGCCCAACGATATTTTCACCGCCGAAAACATCAAAACCCTATTCGATATGGACGTCAACGTCCTCGATTACGAAGGCAAAAAACTGGTTATCCACCATATCTAAATCCGACAAAAAGGCCGTCTGAAACCCGATTGTTCAGGTTTCAGACGGCCTTTGTCTATTCAAAGCGTTTATTTTTTATCGTACAAACCGCGCACCACGCGACCGATTGCGGCAATGCCTTTTTCCAGCGTTTCCGCGTCCTGCGCAATGCTCATGCGGATGCACTCGTGGGCGTGCGGATAGTCTTGCCTATCGATGCTGACAAAGAAATGCTCTCCCGGAATAATCAGCGTGCCTTCGGCCTTGAGCATTTCGTACAAGGTTTGCGACGAAACAGGCAGGTTTTCAAACCAAAGCCACAAGAAAATCGCACCTTCAGGCTTGTGGATTTTCAACGGATACGCACCCAATTCGCGTTTGAGCAGCGAGACGGCAGTTTGCGCCTGCCGACGGTAAAACGGCTGAATCACTTGGTCGGACAGCTGTTTCAGACGGCCGTCGTTTAACAGCGGAGCCGCAATCGCCGCGCCAAAACGGGTTGGCGACAAATTCACAATCGCATTCAAACTGCTGACGGCTTTGACCACTTCCGGCGCGGCGACAATAATGCCGGTACGCACGCCGGGCAGGCCGATTTTAGAAAGGCTGAAGCAGAGGATGATGTTTTCGTGCCAGTTGAGCGTCACATCGCTGTAAATAATATTCGGAAACGGCATTCCGTAAGCGTTGTCGATAATCAGCGGAATCCCGTGTTCCTGCGCCAACGCGTCCAAACGCGCCATCTCGCCGTCGGTCAACACATTGCCGGTCGGGTTGGTCGGGCGCGAACAGCAAATCGCACCGATTTTGCCCTCTTTCAATTCAGACAGGCTCTCCAGCGCGTCAAAGTCCACGCGGTATTTGAAAAATCCCGCTTCGCCTTCGTGTTCGACATTTTCGATTTTCGGTTTTACCGAAATAAAATGCTGCCCCTCGACATGCACGTCGGCATAACCGATATATTCAGGCGCCAGCGGCAACAAAATGGCTTTTTCAGCCGTTTGGCCGTCTGAAAGATTGAATTTACCGCCAAACAGGTTGAACAAATAGAAAAACGCGTTTTGCGAACCATTGGTCAGCGCGATATTGTCCGCCGTCAGGTTCCAGCCGTATTCGCGGTTGAGAAACTCAGTCAAAGCCGCAATCAGCGCCGCATCGCCCTGCGGATTGGAATAATTGCCGATATTCTCAACAGCGTGTTCCGCCGCCAGTTTAGAAAACACATCGGCGAACACCGCATTGACTTCAGCAATCTTCGCCGGATTGCCGCCGCCAAGCATGTTGACGGGCTTGTCACTTTTGAGCGCATCGCCCAAATCGTCCATCAATTGCAAAATGCCACTGTGTTGTGTGAATTTTTCACCGAATGCTGAAAACTGCATGGAAACTCCGTTGCTAGGTGTGTGTGGAAACAATAAACCGCTATTATAAGAACAAAGGCCGTCTGAAAACCAGTTATCCTGATTGTTCAGACGGCCTATTTGACGGAATGGTGGCTTGATACAACCTTATTGGTTTACAGGTATTATTTCTTCCTGCCAAAAATCAGTGATATCACCGACAAGATCAAGAAACCGGCAAATAAAATTTTGGCTATGCCTGCCGCACTACCTGCAATACCACCGAAACCTAATACAGCTGCAATAATAGCGATTATAAAGAAAACGATCGAATAATGAAGCATGATTTTTTCCTTTCGGTTTAATATAAAACGGTCGAGGGGGATACGACCGTTTATTATGAAATTCAACGGTCTTAGCTGTTCAACCAATCATCAATTTCTTTTTCAGCTTCATCTTTAGTGCGACCGTAACGCTCTTGGATTTTACCAGCCAACTGATCGCGCTTGCCTTCGATGATGTCCAAATCGTCGTTTGTCAGCTCGCCCCATTTTTCTTTGGCTTTACCTTTAAGTTGCTCCCATTTTCCTTTGATAATATCTTCATTCATAGTTATATAATCCTATCTTATTGATTAATATTTAATTCACTGATAAAACCGCTTGCATTTAACCTTACTTGATAATTTTTTAATTTGCAAGCAATGCCAATGCTGATTTTTTAATCAGCTACCCAATATTTTATTAATTTTATAAATAATCAATAAGTTATATAAAATTGTTAAATTTTGAAAATATTAAGATATTATTGATTACCGCCTTTTACGTGTATTCTTTAAATCAATCGACCTCACTATAAAAAACAGGCCGTCTGAAAATCTTTCAGACGGCCTTTACTATCCAATCTTTCCTTTAACGGCCAAAATTATCTCGGCGTTCGCGCCAGTCTTGGCGGATGGAGCCGCTTTTGCCGACCGGTGTGTCTTGTTCGACTTCCCAAATAAAATTCGTTCCGCCGCCAATCGGATGCGAGCCGCGTAAACCGATGTGGCTGCCTTGGTCGGCAACGGCAGTTCGGCTGTATGTTTGGCCGCCAAAACGGGTTTGCGAGGTTTCGATGCCGCTTTTGATGCTGCCGTAAAGCTGTACGTCGGCATGTGCGGCCAGTGCGGCGGTGGAAAGTGCGGCAGTGAGGAGAAGTTTCAAGTTCATGGTTTATCCTTTTTTGGAGAGGAATTGTGAGGCGATTGTATCGGCCTTGTGCGTAAACAAGTTACAATTCTTGCAAAATCTGACAGGAGTTTTGATGATGCACTCTTTACGCGCTGCCGCGGTGCAAATGGTGTCGTCCACCAACCCCGAAACCAATATTGCCACGATGAAACGCCTTGTCCGCGAGGCGGCCGAACAAGGGGCGGATTGGGTGTTGCTGCCCGAATATTGGCCGCTGATGGGCAAAAACGATACGGACAAGCTGGCATTTGCCGAGCCTTTGGACGATGGACGCGTCGGCGAAACCTGCGACACCCGTTTTCAGACGGCCTTAAGCGAAACGGCAAGGGAATGCGGCGTGGTGTTGTTTGGCGGTACGGTTCCGCTGCAAAGCCCAGACGCGGGCAAGGTGATGAACACGATGCTGGTGTATGACCGCGACGGCAACCGAGTCGGGCTTTACCACAAAATGCACCTTTTCGGCTTTTCCGGTTTGGGCGAACGCTACGCCGAAGCCGATACGATACTGGCAGGCAGCGATGTGCCGAAATTGAGCGTGGACGATGTTCCGCTGGCGGCCGGCGTCTGCTACGATTTGCGCTTTCCTGAGTTTTTCCGCGCCCAGCAGCCGTTTGATGTTTTGCTGTTGCCGGCCGCGTTTACCTACACGACCGGCAAGGCGCATTGGGAATTGCTGCTGCGCGCCCGCGCAGTGGAAAACCAATGCTACGTCATCGCGTCGGCACAAGGTGGACTGCATGAAAGCGGCCGCCGCACATTCGGCCACAGTATGATTATCGACCCTTGGGGCGATGTGTTGGCGACGTTGTCGGAAGGCGAAGGCGTAATTTGTGCCGATTTGGATACCGCGCGACTGCAAAGCGTGCGCACGCGCCTGCCTGCCCTGAAACACCGATTACTTTAAACACGCACTATGTCCCAGTTCCAACCTACACGCATTCTCGGCATCGACCCCGGCAGTCGCGTAACCGGCTTCGGCGTTATTGATGTCCACGGCCGCGAACATCATTATGTTGCTTCCGGCTGTATCAAAACGCCGACCGGCGCGTCGCTTTCCGAACGCATCGCCGTGATTGTCCGCCATATCGATGAAATCATCCGCCACTATCAGCCGCATCAGGCAGCCATCGAACAAGTGTTCGTCAACGTCAACCCAGCCGCGACGTTAATGCTCGGTCAGGCGCGCGGTGCCGCGATTGCCGCTTTGGTCATGCACGATTTGCCCGTGTTTGAATACACCGCGCTTCAGGTCAAGCAGGCGGTGGTTGGCAAGGGTAAGGCCGCCAAAGAGCAGGTGCAGCATATGGTGGTCCAAATGCTTGCACTTTCAGGTACACCGCAAGCCGATGCCGCCGACGGACTCGCCGTCGCCCTCACCCACGCCCTGCGCAATCACGGATTGGCTTCGCAACTCAACCCCGACGGCTTGCAGGTCAAGCGCGGCCGTTTTCAATGGTAGGCCGACATTCAGGCCGTCTGAAATATGTTCCAGCCCGTTTTCAGACGGCCTTTCGGTTATAATAGCCCTTTGCCCACATACAGCGAGCCTTCATGAAAGCCGCCTTCCTTTTTCTCTATCTCATCCGCCTGCTGCCTTTTTGCGTGTTGCACAAGATTGCCGACGCGATCGGTATTCTCGCCTATTACGCAGTCAAACCACGCCGCAAAGTCGGCGAGGTAAACCTCAAAAAATGCTTTCCCGAGCTAAACGACAGCCAGCGCACTGCCCTGCTCAAACGCCATTTCCAACACATGGCGAAGCTGATGCTCGAATACGGCCTCTACTGGTACGCGCCTGCGGATAAGCTGCGCTCGTTGGTACGCTATCAAGACAAACACCATCTTGACGAAGCCCTCGCCGCCGGCGAAAAAGTCATCATCCTCTATCCGCACTTTACCGCATTTGAAATGGCGGTTTACACGCTCAATCAGGATGTGCCGCTGACCAGCATGTATTCGCACCAAAAAAACAAAGCCCTGGACGAGCAGATCCTGAAAGGCCGCCACCGCTACAACAATGTTTTCCTGATCGGCCGCACAGAAGGCCTGCGCGCCATCATCAAACACCTGCGCAAAAGCGATGCGCCCTTTCTTTATCTGCCCGACCAAGACTTCGGCCGCAACGATTCCATTTTCGTCAATTTCTTCGGCATTCAGACGGCCACGATTACCGGCCTCAGCCGTATCGCCGGCATGACCAAAGCCAAAATCATTCCCGCCATTCCCACGCGCGAAGCCGACAATACCGTAACCCTGCGCTTCTATCCGGCTTGGGACAATTTCCCGACCGAAGATGTCGAAGCCGATACCCAGCGCATGAATGACTTCATCGAAGAGCGGGTACGCGAGCATCCCGAACAATATTTCTGGCTGCATAAACGCTTCAAAACCCGTCCCGAAGGCGAAAGCAGCTTTTATTGACTACATTGAATTACAATTTGAATATGCAAAAAGCGACGAAATCCTTCTTTCGCCGCTTTTTCATTTTAATTGAATCAAACCGAAACTCATGTTTGGTTTTAAACAATCAAATAATATTCTGCTTTAAATGCTTTAAAAACAACTTTTTTCATCGTGATTGAAACTTTCAAACAACCCTATATTTTTTCTCAAATGAAAAACATCAGGCCAATACACTTTTTTCATTTACATATTAAATTTAATTTCTTTTAAAAACAATATATTAAAAAACAGTCCATCTGAAAAAATACATTTTAATCATTCAAAATATGAAATAAAATTAAATTAAAATTTAAAAAAACAAAATAAATATCTAAATTTAAAACAATTATGAAATATAATTGCAAAAATATGACAATACCTGAAATTTATACCGAAACTAGCCTTCAGAAAAAAATACTTGGCAAACTGTAAAAATTCGCGTAAATTTCACTACATCAAATTACAAAACGTTCAGACGGCCTCGCTGGTTTTAGATACTTTTGTAAGCAATTTTCTGATATTGCAAGAAATTGCGGTATTTTAGAGGATTTCGGTGCAATGCCCGAAATGAAAGTTTACCGATGCAGAGTTGAGCTGCATCTGTAAAGCCGCAGGTGAAAGCCTGTATTGTTTGTGAAGCGTAAATCTCTGATTTGAGGTATTGGGGCAATCCTGTGGGGGATTGCCTCTTTTTTTATCTGCGCCGTCATGCCACAATGACATCATCCCTTATCCAACCCGATCACGCCATGACTCCGATACT